>JAHEIV010000312.1 GCA_024639205.1 Deltaproteobacteria bacterium
TCTTTTCGAGATCATCGACGGCAAACCGAACACCAAGGGCGGCCGGTATCACCTCAACATGCTCTCGACCACCTGCCATGTCTACTTCGGCCGCGTGCTGGGAGCATCGGCCAACGGCCGGCCGGCCGGTCTTCCCATATCCGATGGGACATCCCCGTCCCATGGGGCAGACCGCAACGGACCGACCGCGGTGATCAAGTCACTGAGCAAGATGGACCAGATACAATCGGGCGGCACGCTGCTCAACCAGCGATTTTTGCCGGCCGCGTTGAAACAGGAAACCGACCTGGACAAACTGGTCCAACTGATCCGCACCTATTTCCGGTTGAACGGCCATCACATCCAGTTCAACGTGGTCGACACCGACACCCTGCGCAAGGCCCAGCAGCAGCCGGACGAGCATCGCGATCTGCTGGTGCGGGTGGCCGGATACAGCGATTACTTCGTGGATCTGGATCACCGGCACCAGGAAGAAATCATCAGCCGCACCACGCAAGAGGGTTTTTGAGATGAGCACCGCCGAATATCTGCGCATCACCCGCCATTCGGCTCCGCGGCTGGTAGCCGAGCAGCTGCTGAAAAAGATCGACAGCGGGGAGCTCGTGCCCGGTGACGGTCTGCCGGCGCAGCGGGAACTGGCTAAACTGCTGGGGGTGGGCCGATCATCCCTGCGGGAGGCCGTCAATGCCCTGGCGGTCATGGGGTACCTGGAAGTGATCCAGGGCAAGGGGACTTTCATCTGTCAGCCGCTGCCGGCAGCCGATGCAAGTTTGTCGAAACTCGACGGCGCCCTGCAGGCCGGAGCGTTGATCGATTTGATGGAAATTCGCGAGACGATTGAATGCCGATCGGCAGAGCTGGCGGCCGAAAGGGCCGGTGCCAATGATATCCGCCAGCTGAACCATATTCTTTCACAGATCGACGCACACCGGACAGACTATGATGCCTATCTCGATGCCGATCTGGCCTTTCACCTTTGTGTGGCGCAGACCGCACAGAATTCGGTAACCCTTGAGATCACCCGCCTGCTGCTGGAAAAAGTGGCGGCTCATCATCGCCGGCTGCAGACTGCTTTTTTGTCTTCTGCGTATCGCGACAACTCGCTGCAGTCGGCCCGGCAGGTGGTCGCCTGCATACAAAAGGGCCGCGGACCGGATGCCGCCGCATGGATGGGACGGCACCTGAACGAAATACGCACAGAGCTGAAAGATATCCTGGTGTAATGGAACAGATCGCCGACCATCTCTATCGACTGGGCGACGCCCACCACCCCTGCTTTTTGGCCACGGGCGCGGACAGGACCGTTCTGGTCGATGCCGGTCCGGCTTTTATGGCACCCACCTACCGGCAGGAGATCCAGAAAATAATGGGGGAGGGCAGCGCGCCGGACTGGCTTTTCCTGACGCATTTTCACTATGACCATGTGGGGGGCGCCCCTTATCTTCTCCGTCGCTTTCCCGCCATGAAAACGGCCGGCAGTGTAAAACTCGGCCGACTGTTCACCAAAGCGAAAATCGTCGCCAATGTGGTCGAATTCAACCGCAAGCTGGTGGTCGAGCATCTCCCGGAAAATGACCTGCTGCCCGAAGACTTCGACTACAGATCCCTTTCCATCGATTGGGTCCTCAAAGACGGCGCGGTGATCGATCTGGGCGGCGAGGTCACTATCGAAGCGATGACCGCTCCCGGCCACACTCAGGACAACCTGTGCTTTTACCTTCCCCACACCAGGGCGGTGCTCACCGCCGAGGCGGTGGGCATCATTCCCGGCGACGAATTCTATGTGGCGCCGCAGTTTCTATCCAGCTACGAGGATTACCTTGGCAGCATCGATCGAATCCGCCGACGCCGGCCGAAAATCATCGCCATGGGTCATCACCGGGTGGTGGGAGAAAAAGACATCGACCGGTTCTTCGAAGCCGCCCTTGCCGATTGCAGGCAGTTTCGTAACATGGTCGAGGGGTTTCTGCACGAAGAGCAGTGGATGGAGGAGAGCGTGGTCAACCGCGTCCAAGAACAGCAGGTGCGCACCGGTCGGCGGGGCGGACAGCCCGAAGATGCGTTTCGGCTGAACCTGCAGGTCCAGGTGAAGGTAATCGCCCGGCAGTTGCGGAAGGAAAAAGAGAAGCACTAACAGTGGATTTGCCGGTCCGTTTCGGCCGCCGGCAGTTCAACCCTAATTGGACACGTCGAACACCTGGACCCGACTGTTGAGCGTGTCGGCCACCGACAGCTGCCCCCGGCCGTCGATGCAGACCTGGGACGGATACTGCAACAACCCGTCTTTCCATCCCCTTCCCGAAAGCCTGACCAAAAAGCCCCCGCCCGCCGAGAGCACTACGATTCGGCTTCCATTGCGATCACTTAAAAAAATGCGTCCGCCGGCGTCGGTGGTCAGGGCGGACGGATAGCGTGCGTAAGGTTTCAACGATTCGGTGATGGGGGAAAAGCTGCGCCCGGCGGCATCCAGGGCGTATACAATGCCGGCCACACCGTCGACGGCCAGCACCCTGTCCCTCGGATCCACCGCAATGTCAGACAAAAAATCCGTGCCGGTGGGAAAATCGATTGTCCCCCGCACGGCCCCGCCCGGGGTCATCACCAGCACCTTTTTTGCAGCCAGGTCGATGACATACAGATCGCCCGACGAGTTCAGGGCAAAGCTTTTCACTGCCGCCGCGGTCTGACCGACCGGCGTCACCACCGAAATAAACCGCCCATCGGCGGCCAGCCGGACAATTTGAGGCGGAGTGCGATTCAGCACGTACATCTCGCCGTTGCCGCCGAGTTGGATCTTGGTCGGCGTTTTCAGCTGCGGCAGTTTTATCTCGGTCACTTCCACCGGGGTGGATTCCGATTCGATCCGAAAACGCAGCAGTCGACCGTTTCCGCTGTCGGTCACGATCAGGCTTGAATCTGTTGCGCAGGCCACGCCTTCTGGGTGCAGCAGCGTGCCGTCTTTGCCGTCCTGATATACGGAGGCGCGATGCCAGAGTTTGATGTCTTTGGCGCAGACATCTGCGTACGGAAAAAATCCACATATCACTGCAACAACAATGATCATCGACCGCATCATGCGTTCTATCTTCTCCACTTCCTTTCGCCGGCGATCGAGCGTCCGGGTCAGCGCCGACGGTCGACATGGCAGGATACGCACAAATCGTAAGTTGTCGCAAAGCTCAGCATCATGGGATTGTCGGCCGTGCCGCACCCTGTGTGACAGCTGAGACAGTCCAACGTCAGGTTCCGGTTGCGGGAATCGACCACGTTCTCCCCGATGGGGTGGGTGGAGTGCGTCTGCCACTCATGGCAGCGGCCGCAAAGCTCGATGCTCGAAGAGGCTTCGAACAGCAGCACTTGCCGGGCGCCATGCGGCGAGTGGCACTGGTTGCACTGCCCCTGCTGGACCGGTTCGCAGAGCTTTTCGTCCTTTTGGCTTTTTCTCGACCGCTCCTGCAGCGCGACCGTGTCGGCGTGACACTTCCCGCACACCTGCACCGGGGTGCCCCGCACCAGCTGTTTTTGCCGGGAAGCGTGCGGGGTGTGGCAGGTGTTGCAGCCGTTTTCGGTCAACATGGGCCAGTGAACGCGGTTTTTACCGGTTTGCCGGTCGATCCAGTTCTCGTGGCACTGGCGACACAGCTGCAGCCCCTGTTTTTTTAAGGTCGCCTGTTGCGCGCTTCCCGGCGGATTGTGACAGGCCGCACAGTCGCCTTCCGCCAGCGGTTTGTGGGCCGTTTCGTAGATGATGCCGCGCCGGTTCGATCCATGGGGGCTGTGGCAGTCGCTGCAGGTAACGTTGTCGACGCGGTAGTTGTTGTGCTTGCGTTTGAACCGGGCTTCATTCGTCCGATGGCACTCCAGGCACAAGGAAGGCGGTGCGGCCTTGAGCAGGTGAGCCTGCTTTTCGGAAGCGTGCGGCCGGTGGCAGTTCAAACACCCCTTTTCCATCGCCACCGGCTCGTGCTTGAACCGGGCCTTCTGCGTTTTTTCACCGATCTCGGCGTGACATTCGAAACAGACCTTGTCGCCCTCATTGGCCAGAATCGATGGAAACCCCGAGCCGTGTGAATCGTGACACTGCTGGCAGTTGCCGGCGACCACGACGCTGTGGGCACTGTTGAATCCTTGCGGCAGCACCTCTGCGTGGCATTCGATGCACAAGCGGGTGGGCGGTGCCGTCAGCAATCCTTCGTGGCTGGAAGCGTGCGACTGGTGGCAGCTGGTGCACTCTTTTGCTTTGACCAGCGGATGGAGGTGGGTCTGCTCCATCTTTTCGGCAAAATCCATGTGGCATTTCAAACAGGCTTCTCCCCTG
>JAHEIV010000313.1 GCA_024639205.1 Deltaproteobacteria bacterium
GGACCAGACGGCGCGATACGTGTCGGTCCAGCGCTGCATTTCATCGCTGGCCAGGCTGGCAACGTCGCTGCCCCATTGCGGAAGATGTGGATAGGTGGAAACATTGATCTCGGCGGCCTTTTGCTCACTGGCGACGGCGGCCCGGACGCACGTCACCGATGAGTTGCGGTATGAATCGGCGAGCCGGTCGAAGTTCTTTTGAACCGGTTCAATGCACAGTCCCTGCCAGTTGTATTTCTCAAAAAGCCTGCGGACATTGCTGTAATGAACACCGTCAAAGGCCCCCACCTCCACAAAAATTTTGTTGCGAGGCTCCTGGCTGCGGAAAAATTTCTCGATGAACTTGTCCTGGTTGCATTGGGCGTAATAACCGCGGGCGTGCTTGGGGAATTCCCGCGCAAACCAGAAATCGGGGTTGGCCGACAGAACGGCGGCACAGGCTTGATCGACCAGGTGAAGATTCCCGGATCCACCGGCAGCCATTGCCAGGTACCATCCGACCCGCCAGTGATTACAGCCGTGGCGGATCGCCTGCTGAAGTTGGGATACCGCATCGGCATGTCTTTTCTGGTGCAGCCCCACCAGGGCGCACCACATCTGCACAAAACCGTCTTGCGGATCGGCGGCCATCTGTTCGTGGAGGCATTTGATGTCTTCCGGGAGCATGCGGGATATGATTTCTTCCGCACGAAATATGGCGTCGAGGCGGTCCGGGTCCGGTGTCGAAGTACGGCTGACGTCCATTGCTTGCTTTATCTTGGTTGTGATCATGACCCTTTTCTCCTGGTGTCCTTGCGATGGTGACAATCGCTATCGTTGCCGATGGTCGCTGAAGGCATGTGAAATATACCGAGCAATTTGCAAGAAATGTTCCATGATGATCATACTGTTATCATTAGCAATTTTGGCATCGAAACGGCCCCTGCCATTGATCTTTTGACTCAGTGTCAACTTTATGGCGTGGAAATCTCACGAACCTTCGCGCCGCGTTCGATATAAACCGGACAAACGTCTGCAGCGGCGCCCGGGTTTTCGACGACTCAAGTTGATATCGATTTTTACCGATAACATTCATCAGGGGGCGGTGTTGAAAACCTCCCAAATGCTGAAAACTGAAACGGTAACCGATGGATCTTCGCGGTATCAGTCAAACGGATATATTCATTTCTACGGGGCAGCCCCAGGAGCTGGAATCGCTGGCCAACGGCGCCTTGCAAAGCGGCATCGACCGCTTCATGAACGGCGACTACAAGGGGGCCGCCCGGGAGTTCCAGCGCTCGGTCGGACTGGCGCAGTACTCGTCCTACGCAGTGGACGCCGCTTCCTACCTGGCCCAGGCGTACCTGGAGCTGGGCAAAACCGAAAAAGCCATCGACGCTTATCAGACCGCCGTTCGCCTCGATCCGATGCGCGACGATAGCTTGATCCAGCTGGGAAACCTGTTCTTCTCCGAGCAGCGTTATGACGAAGCCCGGCAGCAGTATGAACAGGCCGTCCGAATCAACCCCAGCGCCGGCAACCGTTTTGCCCTGGGGCAGGCCTATCTGCAAACCGAACGATTCAGGGATGCGGAGAGCCAGTTTCGCACCATCAAGCGGATGGAGCCGAACAGTCCCAATGGGTATTTCGGTCTCGGCCAAACCTACAGTGCACAGAAACGCTACGAAGAGGCCATCGGGCAGTATCGAAAGGCTGTGGATCTCGACAGAAATTTCTATGATGCCTATGCCGAAATGGGCTACGCCTATGCCGATCTCGGTGATCTCGACCGGGCCCAGGAGCTGGTCGATTTTCTCAATATTCATTCACCGCAATTGGCCGATACGCTCAGCCGCTACATGTATAAAGTCGAGGCACCCGAGTTTTTGTTCGTACACGCCAGCAGCACCTTTCCCCACTATTTATCCAACCAAACCCCGGTGGCGGCCCTGGACAGCTACCTGAGCACCCCCGGCGCCGAGAAGCTATTCACCATGAAGCTGCAGTTCAACAAAGAGATGGATCGTGAATCAGTGGAGGACATTAATAACTGGACCATCCTCCGGTCCACGGCCAGCGGGCCGGGACAGGCCTATAACTTCGGCTTGCCGATTGCCGATACGGAAATCCAAACGGCGCTGTTCCCGGATCTGGTCATCTACGACGCCGAGGGCCTGTCGGCAACCGTGTACTTCAAGATAAAGCAAAATGCGGCGGCCGATGGGACGATCGACCCTGCCCACATCGAATTTCGTTTCAAAGGTAAGGACAATTTCGGGCTGGCCATGGACGACGGGTTTGATCAGTTCATGGGGTTCTCAGGTATTTTCTGACATCCTGTCGCCCCCGGAGTTGCGGCGACGACATTTCCTCAGCGGGATTACCTGTTTGCCGCAGGAGCGGGATTTGCGTGCATCGGGCTTGCTTTTCCTCGACAAACTCACTTTTTCAGAAGGCAGGTAGATGTGAAAGATGGTTCCGCGGCCGGGTTCGGTCTTCACAGCGATGTACCCGCCCAGGGTGTTCACCATGCCGTATATGCTGGACAGTCCGAGTCCGCGGTGCCCTTCCCGGCCTTTATTGGTGAAAAAGGGTTCGAAAATCAGCCGACCAAACCGGGGATCGAATCCATGGCCGGAATCACGGACCGTCAGTCGAATAAAGTTCTTTGCCGGTACATTCCACCCGGGCTCGCTGATTTCTTCCGGTCGCATGTTTACGGCTTCAAAGAAAAGATCACCGCCCGGTGACATCGCTTCGGCGGCATTGTCGAGCACCGCCATCAGGATCTCCACCAGTTGGCGATGCTGCAGTTTGATCTTCGGCAGGTCAACGTCAACGTCCATGAACAGTCGGATGCGTTCTTTCTTGAACTCAAATGTCTTTCGAACGGCATCGATCAGCCCGCTTCGGGCAATACGGTGACCGTTTGGCAGGGCCGTATAGCCGGCATAACCGAGCAACTGGCAGACCGGGCGAAGACCCTGCTGGGTGAGCTCCGATATCTTCTGTAATCTTTGAAGCGCCGGCGCGTCCGCTTCGATATCCGAAGCAAACAGCGCAGCCTGTTCGTGTATATCGGACAGCAGCCGACCGAGAATACAGGCGATGCTGCCTGAAAGACTTCGCAGAATCTGCTCCGGTGGGTTCGACGATATAAACGCACCCTGGTTCATTGGTCGAATCCCGGTCGTCGCCCCGAAAGCACATGCGATTTGTCCAATTTGGCGCAACAGCCGGTTCTGGTCGCGGTCACTAATGCAATTCGGCCTGCCGATCAACAAACACAGCAGGTCATTGGTGAGAATCGATTCGCAGTGAACCAGTTTTTCGATACGCCGCAGGTGGATACTGCCCGGATGATCCGGGTTAATTTCACGCAGGAGCAGGGAAACATATCCCTGAATGGCCATAAACACATTGTTGAAATGATGCGCGATTCCCTCTACAAAAATCTCCGTGGAGGAGAGATGGACCGAGGTTGTCGGCTGGCCGGCACCATCGGTTGCCGGCGAGCAGTGGGTAAAATTGCCGCACCGGGCTCTGGCATCGTGTATCTGTTTGACAGCGTCCACCGGTTCCGGAAGCTGGATCAGGCGCTTTGCCTTGCCGCCTCGAACCCGTGCCCGGTCCGTAAACGGCTGTCCGCTGCTGCCCGTGCCGGACGACAGCCCGTGATCGAGAACGCTAAGGTGCGATGCCGCCCATAAATCGCGGCACGCTGTTTTTTGATGGAAAAGCTCGGCCAGATTGTATTTGCTGTCTACGCGGTCGGTGATCATCGCTTTTCTCTTTTCGGAAGGCTTGGTTTCGTTTCTTCGTCGATCGAATCTTGTGTATTTCCGGCACGCTGTCCACCGGTCCCATCGACCGGGCTGTTTCGGTCAACCCGACTTTTGCATTAATTGTGCCACATTGCCGATTCTGTTGACCCTATGGCGCCCAGCCCGGTGCTGTTTCGGACCGTGGCGTTACGGTGCGCAGCCTTGCGAATATGGCTCCCAGCGCCTGTACGGCAGATCTACGTTCTGCTTGCCTTTCCGAAATCAAGAAATATTATTTTCACCGACCGTTTCCGGCAGTCGCTGCGGTAAGCACCTCCCCTGTCATTATTTTGACGATTGCCATAAACCCGGACACGCAGTGGATGGGTCTTTTTTTCCGTTGTACGGAAAAAATTGCCCCTGCTGTTGCGTTTTGTGGAGGCGGATCGGTTTGCCGCTCGTCGGGTTGCGGGTTCCCGGAAGGCACCGTTTGCTGAGGAACGGTCGCTTTGCCCTTGACATCCGTGAGCCAAGACAATAGATTGGAGTTTATTTCGTTAATTGGCGAATTA
>JAHEIV010000314.1 GCA_024639205.1 Deltaproteobacteria bacterium
CCCGAATATGGCGGCTCGAGGTGACCGGCGCGGTGGAACAGCCCGCGCAGTTCACCTTCGAAGACCTGATCCGACGGCCGGCCATCGAAAGAAAGGTTTTATTGATCTGTCCCGGCTTTTTTGCCTACCACGGTCGCTACCGGGGGGTATCTGCCGCCGACCTGCTGGCGGAAGTCGGAATAAAGCCTGACGTGACCCACATCGATTTTAGCGGTCCGAACGATCCGCGCCGCAGAACGGAGCGTTTCTCCCTTGAAGAAGTTCAAGCCAACAAAGTATTTCTGGCATACCGGGTCAATGGCGTGGACCTTCCGACCCGGCACGGTTTTCCGATGCGCCTGGTGGCGGAAGATCACTACGGTGCACGGTGGGTAAAATACGTCTGCACGATGTCCGCCGTGGCCCGCTGATCAAGCACCAGCCGAATCACGATGTTCAAAAACGGCTCCCCTCACCTGCCGATCGACATCTTCGATCTGCTCCGGTATCTGATACCGACGATCCTGCTTGCCATCACAGTGATTACGGATGTATCTGCAAAATGAAGCGAAATCCCCACTTTCCGCAGTGGAGATTTCCCATTTAGAAATCATTTTCCAGCACGATCCGGTAGCGAGCTTTGCCGGAGCGCAGCTTTTCGAACGCATCGTTGACCTTCGACATCGGAAATGTTTCGGTCACCGGCTCGATGCCGTGGCGGGCGGCAAACTCGAGCATGGTGCCGGTTGTGGCCGGACTGCCCAGCGGTGAAGCGCCGAAGGATTTCTGGCCGATGAGCAGCGGAAAAACCGTCGCCTCCACCGAAGGGGCCGCACCGACGATGTGCAGCTTGCCTTTCGGGCTGAGGGCGTTGACATAGGCGTCCCATGGAAGCGCAACGTTGACCGTGACCAGGATCATGTTGAAATGACCGGCCAGTTTTTCCAGCGCATCCGTGTCACGGGTGTTCACGAATCGATGCGCTCCCAGCTTCAGGGCCTCGTCCTGTTTTTCCGGGCTGGTGGAAAAAGCCGTCACTTCACACCCCCAGGCCCGCAGAAACCCCAGGGCCATGTGCCCCAGACCGCCGATTCCGACGACTCCCACCCGGTCGGTGGGCCGTACATTGTTTTGAACGATGGGGTTAAAGACCGTGATCCCGCCGCAAAACAGCGGACCGGCGCTGTCGGCATTGACACCTGCGGGCAGCGGTATCACCCAGCCCTTGTGAGCGCGCACGATATCGGCAAATCCACCGTGCCTGCCCACGATGGTGCCTTCGGCGGAAGCGCACAGATTGTGGTTGCCGGAAAGGCACTGGGCACAGGTCATGCACGATTGGGCAAACCAGCCCAGGCCGACCGTCTGACCGGCAGCCAGGTGCGTAACGCTTGGGCCGACCGCCTTGATTTTTCCGACAATTTCGTGCCCCGGTACAAGCGGGTACGCGGTGATTTGCCATTCGTTGTCCAGCATGCTCAAGTCGCTGTGGCAGATGCCGCAGTGACTCACCTCGATGTCGACCTGCTCTTCTCCGATGTCTCCGAGCTCATATTCAAAGGGCCGAAGCGGTGCTGCGGCCTCGTTGGACGCATATGCTTTGACAAACATATCAGTTCTCCTTTCTGATGGAATGTGAATTCCGGAACTTCTCGTGAAGTGATGATCAACGCTAAGCTAATACCCGATGCTCGGAATGCAAGCGGATCGGGTGCAAGCGACTAAGGGCTAAGGAAGGACTTGGAGTCGGTCGACTACCCATGGTCCAATCGTTTTGCAAAAATCGGTTCAAGGCCACAGGACGTGAGCCGTCCGGCCCGTTGATAGCAGCGCGATGTCGGGCGGATTTACGGTGACAGCGGATGGCAGCCGCTATTTTAGCTGCAGCAGCTCGATGGTGATTTTTTCCGGTCCCTTGAAAAAAACGATTGTCTGATCTTCCAGGTCTATGGGTTCGGACAGAAATTCGACTCCTTTCGGAGTCAGCTCCTGCATCGCTTTCTGCAGGTC
The DNA here is from genome assembly GCA_024639205.1 of Deltaproteobacteria bacterium. Lineage (GTDB taxonomy): Bacteria > Desulfobacterota > Desulfobacteria > Desulfobacterales > SG8-13 > SG8-13. The sequence goes on from JAHEIV010000314.1 coordinate 1,990, forward strand.
TTCGACCTGCAGGCCGATGTGGTCGAAGCCGTAGCGAGCCTGGGAGGCATCACCGGTGATGACCTCGTCTTTCTTTTCCACACGCAGGCTGATGCCCGTTCCATTCAAATCCAGCGCTGCGCCGTTGGCCCCGCCAAACTGCTTTCTTTCCACCAGCCGGGCACCGAGGGCGTCGGTGAAAAAGTCGATCATGTTTTCCAGGTCTTTGCAAATCAGGTGCAGATGATGAAATCGATAGGTCATCGCTGTTCTCCTTTCGTTGGTTGAATAGGGTTTTCCAGTGCTGCGGACATGACGACATCGATAAAACACCCACCGGAGCTGCCTCCCGGTGGGGATGGAACCAGATCAACGATCCGCAGCACGCTTCCGGAGCCGGCGTTGTAATGAGCAAAATAGATCTCTCCGGCTTCATCCTCTCCAAAGGTGCTGATGTTGAAATTCGATTCAAGAATCTCTTCCACCGACCAGCCACCCTGTCCGTTTTCGGTCGCAGCCCATATTTTGCCGGTGACGAAATCACCGTATATGTACAATCCCTCCATGTCCGGTATGTCCACACCCCGGTAGCGATACCCGCCGGTGATCGAACGGCCCGCGGCACGGCCGTACTCGATAATGGGAAGGGTCAGGCTGCCGTTGTTGCAGTTTAGCGGCGGATTGAAACAGTGGGCGCCTTCCATCAATCTCCAGCCGTAATTCTCCCCGCCGGTGCTCGAAAACGGCTGGTAGTCGATCTCCTCCCGGGCATTTTGCCCCACGTCGCCGATAAAAAGGTCTCCGTTCAGCCGATCGAAGGAAAACCGCCAGGGATTGCGCAGACCGTATGCCCAGATTTCATCCGCTGCAGCAGGGTTCTGGTCGAACGGATTGTCCGGCGGAATGCTGTAAGCAAAGCCGCCGTTGACATCGATGCGCAGGATCTTTCCAAGCAGCGTGGTCAAGTTCTGGGCATTGTTTTGCGGATCGCCGCCATCACCGCCGTCACCGGAGCCGATGTACAGGTAGCCATCGGGGCCGAATTGCAGCTGCCCTCCGTTGTGGTTGCTGAACGGCTGGGAAATCTGCAGCAACAACGCTTCCGAATTGGCGTTCGCCACATCCGGGTTGGCCGAGACGCTGAATCGGGAGATAACCGAGTCTCCCGAAAGATCGGTATAATTGACATAGAACAAACCGTTGTTGGCATAATCCGGGTGAAAGGCCAGGCCGAGCAGCCCCTGCTCACCGCCGGATGAAATCTGTCCGGAGATATCGAGAAAAGGGGTTGCCAGGAGCTGGATTCCATCGAAAACGACAATTCGACCGCCCAGAAGCACGATGAACAGCCTGCCGGATCCATCCCCCGCATGGGTGATGTACAGCGGGTTGGACAGCCCAGATATCACCGTCTCCAGTACGACTGTTCTCGATTGGGCGGCGGTTATGGTCAGACCGAAAACGGCCAACAGCCAACATACGCGTCGCATCACTTTAGACTCGTTAGACAACAGTTTATGATTTACTCAATGCAAAACAGTAAGCACCCCTTGCCGGCGTCTCAAGGGAGATTGTGGACGATTGCAGACCGGTTGATTGCGAAAATAGGCGCTTTGCGGTAAAATAACGGGTGTGGCTGAAGGGTTCACTGCAAGGACGAAGCGATGACAAATCTTCCCCATGCCGGGATAACCGCACCGGCACAGGCAACCGTCATTTTTTCCCTCATGTTCCGGTTGCTTTTCTCCCCGGCTGTTTTGGCCGGCTCGCTCGATAATCAGCTCATCGACGCGGCCTTTACGGGCCAAGTCGATCGGGTGCAGGAGCTGATCGAAAACGGGGCCGATGTCAATACGGTATACGAAAACGGAGGTGCCGCCCTGCTGACGGCTGTGCGGCCCCATCAGGCCGAGATGGTCGCCCTTCTGGTGGAAAGCGGTGCCGACGTGAATCACATCGACAGCATGGAGGGCACCGCTTTGATCAAGGCGTCCCGGATGGGCGAGACCGAAATCGTCCGCATTTTGCTGGATGGCAATGCCGATCCGAACATTGCCCCGGCTGACGGGGCAACGGCGCTGATGGGCGCCTGCGTCTTCGGCCACAGCGACATCGTTGAACTGCTGGTGCAGTCCGGGGCCGACATCAACGCCAGGGATCAATTCGGGTTCACGCCGCTTTCCATTGCCCGAAAAAACAATCATTTGGCCATCGCCGAATATCTGAAAAACAGGGGCGCCGAAAAATAACATGACCCACCCGCCGCACACGGACCGAATCGAGAAAAGAGCCCGGCTGTTGAAGCGATTGCTGAAGGCAGTGTTGATTCTGACCATCTGCGCC
>JAHEIV010000010.1:0-12121 GCA_024639205.1 Deltaproteobacteria bacterium
GGGCCAATCCTATGAAAACGTTGAGTTTAAACAAACCCGGGCCGGCGAGCAACTCGGGGATGTCACGGTTCATCCGGGCAAAGAATTCGACAAATCCGCCAAAGCCCCTGTAAACCATGAAGCACAGGGTGATGATCGAACTCACCAGCATGATCACCGCCTGCAGGGCGTCGGTCCAGGCAACCGATCGCAACCCGGCCATGTTCGACCAGGTGACGGCCAGCAGCGTGGCAACGAGCATGGCTGCCACCTGGCTGATCGCCCCCTGGGAAACCCCGGAAAGAAGATATCCGATGCCCATCAGCTGAATGGCAGCGTAAGGAATCAGAAACACGAGACACAACAGGGCAGAGATGACGCCGACAGCGCGGGATTGATAGCGGTCGGCCAGAAGCTGAGCGTGGGTGAGATAGTCAAATTTGCGGCCCACCAACCAGAATCGCGGTCCAAAGAAAACGACCAAGACAAGTCCGCACAGATAAGTGACCTCAAAGCCGAAAGCGCCGACACCGAGTTTGTAGGTGAGCCCGGCCAGACCCACCATCATGAAGGCGCTGTATGTCGTGGCGGCATAAGTGAGAGCCGCAACGACCCCACCCAACTGGCGGTTGGCCAGAAAAAACTCGTTCATACCGGCGCCCATCCGCTGCCGGGCCAGCGCCGCCACCGTCACCCCCAAAGCGGCGTAGATCGCCAGAATCAACCACGGATAAAAGGCTTCGCTCACGGTTGGTTCCTATCCTCCTTTGTTTACGGTGGGATCGTCCCGCCACCGGAGAAAAATGATAAACATGCTGCCGATGGCCAGCAGGGTCCAACAGGTCCAAAACAGGAAACTGCCTGCAATGTTGGGGATGTCGACGAGCAGGTAAAAAGGAAACAGCACGTCAAGCAGCAGCAGGAGAACAAACCAGATCAACCAATACCGCAAGGTGTTCTTCATTTCAGCTTTTTCCCTTAATCCGGGGTATCGTTTGTTCACCGGGTCATCGGGTACCGGTGAAGACACGTGTTGCATCGATGGCGTGAGGGCAAACCGGTGCCCGCCTTATTTCAGGGGGGCTGCCAGCACCAGTGTCCAATAGGTTCCGTAGCGCGACGTCGCTTTTTGGGCGCATGCAGCACCGATTTCGGTAAAGGCCGGTTCCATGATGTTGGCACAGTGTCCCGGGCTTTCCAACCATCCGGATACCACCGACTCACTGGTTTCGAGCCCGCCGGCCACGTTTTCTCCCACAGCCCTCCAAACGTATCCGACCCGACCGACCCGTTTTTCAACCGTCGATTTTCCCGATCCCTTATGGCTGAGCTTGTTGCGGCCGGCCATGTCCTTGGAGTGACTGCGGGCGGCTCTGGCCAGTGCGGCATTCCAGTGAACCGTCGCGGCGGGTCGAAATCGCTTTCCCCCACACTTGCCGCCTGAGGTCCGGGCGCGATTGATCAGCCGGATCATCTGTTTTTCAATGCTGGCCGCAGGCGTGCACCGTGCATACTGGTTTTTCCGCACCACGACCGTTTTTTTTCCCGGCGGTGCGCAGCCGGTTACCACCAGCACGGTGCACAATGCCATCACAACCGCTTGCTTTCGAACGTTCCGTGAAAAACGATGCGGGTTTTCCATATTCGTTACCAAAAACTCATTGAGCAATGCAAAAGGATTTGTCAATTTACACACAGGTCGCAGCGGGTGAAAATCGTTTTTATCTTATTTATTTTTACCCTGCCGGCCCGTGCAGGGTTCAGGCGGCGTTTAGTGCGGCTGCCGGTCATTTTCTATGCAAATCGTGTAAATTCGTCAAGCCGGTATGAGCGGGCGTTCGCATTTGCGGCTACACATATGTAATCGGTGCCAACTGCTTGTGCATACGGATGGCCTCCAGCAGGCCGACGGTTCCGGTCATCATGTTGTCACCGAAGGGAGCGCCAAGGGTTATGGGCAGGCTCGCATCGTTCAGCAGGCGCCGCTGCGGCCCTGTGGCTATAATGGCTTCGGTGGAATGAAATCCAAAAGCGTTTCGAATATAGCCACCGTGGCCTCCCTCGGCCAGAATCTGATCGTGGGTCAGCTTTCCGTCGGCCAGTTCGCGCAGCAATGATTCGAGCCGGTTCAGGGAGATGTCCCGGGTGTGGTATTCAAAAAATCCGAAGATCTCGCCTTTTTCAAGGGCCGCGCCCACGGTGTGGGAGGTGGCGATGTCGAGCACCAGGATGCGCTCGCGCCGGCTGGCCAGTACGTCCAGAGAGGCTCCCAGAATCGCCGCCATCCCGCTGTCCATCACAAATACTTCGCTCGTTGGCAGAAGTTCGGCGCTACGAGCGATTGATGTCAGCCGATTCATTGTGGGCGGCACCTGCCGGCCCGAAAATAAAACGGTATGCGGGTGAGGGGCTTTGTCCAGCTTGTCCCGAAATAGCCGGTGGCGATAGTCGAGATGGGATACGCCTTCCGGCGGCACGCCATGGTCCTGAGCGCATACGCCGACCACGTCGAAGGCGAATTCCACTCCGAATCCGGAGATAATTTGCTCAATGCGTCCGGTATCCACGTCCGTGGTGATCAGCGAAGAATATCCGGTTTGCTGCAACAGATTGTCCGCTTCGGCATCTGATACGATACCGATGTTCCAGCTGCGCACTACATCCGGATTGTGGTGCAGGGTGGCGGCAGACGAAGCCGACATGATCACCTCCGCCTGGCGGGCCCTATCTCGCAGGGCGTCGGTTACCGGGCCACCGCCCATCTCTCCACCGGTGACCACCAGGTTGCCGGGCAGCGCATCGATTTTTTCCGCCACCGTTCTTACCGGTGATCGCACGACGGCCTTGTAATGCAGGTCGGCCTCGCTGTCGTAGTAGAGAACATCCATCGTGCCGGCACCGATATCCAGCAAAAGAAAACGGCTCATCGCGACCCTTCCACTTTTTCTTTGATGCGGCTGTCCCGCCTGTACCGGTGGGATTTCCGTATTTGGATTGCAAACCAGATCAAACCGTTACCGCTTCTCCTTTTTGAGGCACCACGGCTGAAATGCCCTCTTTACGAAGCGTATCTGATAATGCCTGGGCCTGGTCTTTTTCACCGTGAACCACGGCAACTTTCTTTATTTCCAGATTCGATCCTTTGACAAATCGCATCAACTCGTTGCGGTCGCCGTGCGCACTGAAACCGCCGATACTGATCACATGCGCTTTCAGAGGATATTCCTTGTTATAAAATTTCACGTATGGTGCGGCGCCGCGCCGGCCCGATTTTTCGTATTCAGAACCTTTTTCAAGAATCCGCCTTCCCAGCGTGTTTTCGGCCATGAAACCGACGATCAAGATGGTGTTTCTGGGATCGTGAATTCTGTGGCGCAGGTGGTGCAGGATACGGCCGGCTTCACACATTCCCGAGGCAGCCAGAACGATGTGCGGTTTTTTACTACGGTTCAGCGCCATCGACTCCTGCACCGAACCCACAAATCGGAGCCTGTCGAAGGCGAACGGATTATTCCCGTTCTGTAGAAACGTTTCCTGTGTATCTTTGTCATAGACTTCCGGATGTTCACCAAAGACGTGGGTCAGATTGCTGGCCAGCGGGCTGTCCACGTAAACCGGCAGTCGGGGGACCTGCTTGTCGGCATACAGCGCATGCAGCACATAGAGCAGCTCCTGCGTCCGTCCGAATGCAAAGGAGGGAATCAGCACAGAGCCGCCTCTTTCGGATGCCTCGGTGAGCACCTCTTGCAGACGCGGTTTGAGATCGACAACCGGCTCGTGGTCCCGGTTGCCGTAGGTGCTCTCCATGACCAGAAGATCGACCTGCCGATGCGCTTCGTCGAAGACGAGCGTCGGGTCGCGCAGGATCGGTTTGCCGAAACGACCGATATCGCCGGTATAGCAAATCGTCTTCGTTTGTCCGTTTTCCCTGACCTTCAGCATACTAATGGCCGAACCGAGGATGTGGCCGGCGTCATAGAGGCATCCGGCAGCACCCTGTCCAACCGTTGCCGGGTAGCGGTAGGGTAAACTGTCAAAATGCGTCAATGCCTGCCGGGCATCCGCGGTATCGTAAAGCGGATCGACGCGGTTCAGCTGCAGTCGATCCATCAGTTCATCGATGGTTTCCGTGTCGAGGCGATGCCGGTTTTTCTTGAGCAGTTTTTTGATTGCGGTCATTTGGCCTGAATGACCGTATTGTTTCCGCACGGAGGGTTTCATCCGGGAGAAGTTAGACCGCAGTGTTTTGTAGTTCAAATAGGCCGCGTCCGACTCTTGAATTTTTGCCGAATCGAGCAGCAGATATTCACAAGCCGCCGCTGTGGCCCGTGTGCAGAATATACGGCCGTTAAAGCCGTTTTTCACCAGCAGGGGAATGCGACCCGAATGATCGATATGGGCGTGTGAGAGAATAACATTGGTGACGATTTTCGGATCGAAGGGCAGGATCCGATTTTTGGCCTCGCTCTCCTTTCGGCGCCCCTGGAACATACCGCAGTCGAATAAAATTCGGTCTGTGTCGGTCGTCAGCAGGTGCATCGACCCGGTTACCTCCCGGGCCGCACCGTAGAAGGTTACATGCATATGGCTATATCCGTAATCGAATCGTTTCGGCTTCGCCGACTGGCAAAAGGTTGATAAAGAAACCGCATATCCCAGGGGATACGCAGGCGGAAACGATGCTCGGTCGCAGGTCATTGACCGAGTGGGAATTATACACAGAATGGGCTGTCTTGCAAAGTGAGGTTGATTGTCGCGCAAAAATTCAGTAAAATGGTAAACTTGAATATAAGGAGATGTTGCCATGACGAGCCCAGCACCCCCTTCGGCTGCGCGAAATGAAAGCAAGGATCTATCCGATCTTCGTATTACCATAAACATCATTCGTGATTTTTTGACACTTGTCGAACTTCTCGACACCCTGCCGAACATGTCAAAGGTTCCGTACGACCTGACCCGCAGTCTTTACCAGGCCGTATCAAAAGGCCGCGACATCCGCGCACTGGGAAGAGAACTGGAAGGTTTTTTCGGACTGCCCAAGAAAGAACCCGGCAAGCCCTTGCCGAAAATGCTGCGGTTTCATCCCTGCATCAAATACCTGGACGGAATCCGGGACGAACAGGCTCTTTATATAAAGAAAACCAAGAACGGATTTTTCTACGGCGCCCTTTGGCCCTGGTATAAGACACCGGAAAACATCACCGTTCATCTCGGATACATCGGCAACAAGATGTCGGGCAAGGATTACGATCGACTCCAGAAAACGGTCAAAACCAGGCTGTTGAATGAAAAAGTATTCGATGAGCTGTCTGCCGGCGAAGGAGGACGGATTCACGGAATCAGCCTGGCTTCTTTTTTGCTCATGGGCCAGCTCGAGAAGGTGTCCTGCTCACTGGAAGTCAAAACTGCCGGTGGGTTCGGTTACCTGCATCTCTTTGAAGGTATGCTGTGCAATGCGAAAACCGGTAACTTGAGCGGTAAGCAGGCAGCTTACGAAGTCATTAGTTGGGACAACACGGAAATCGAGCTCAAAGATATTGGCGGCAAAAAGAAAAATGAGATCAATCAGCAGCTGGTGGAAGTGTTGAGCGAGGCGCTGAGACTCCGGAAACGCAAAAAGGACAAACCGGGGGTTTCAGCTGCAGCTGCCGGTGTCGCTCCACGGGGGGCGGAAGACGATCGATACAAAGCGCTGCGCGAGGCCCAGGCGGTGAAAGGCGGACGCTTGATGCCGATCGTACTCGGTGCCCTGCTGGGCCTGCTGATTATCGGTGTTGGGATTGTTTTCGGGATGCGCTTTATTTCTGCCTGGCGGCTGGAGAAACAATATCGGCAAGTTCTTGCGCAGGTGGAGCAGATCGAAGATTCCGAAGAAAAGACCCTTCTGCTGCAAGAATTCGTCGATTCCCATATATACAGCGATCGGGCAAATGACGCCCTAGTCCGGATTCGGAAAATCAATGCCGCAGAAGAGGATCGGGAATATCAGCTGGTTCTGGAGCAGGTAGCACAGCTTCCGATTGACAACGAATACGAGGAGATCGCCTCTGAACTCTACGACCAGTACCTGGACCAATACCCGGATAGCGAACACTATAACGAGATACAGGTTAAGCTTTCAGAAATACCCGATGTGATCGACGATGTGGACTTCCGGCAGGTTCAGAAGGTCGCCGAGATGGATTACGATAATCGCATCGCGGTGTATCTCGACTATATGGTGAAGCATCCCAACGGTCGGCACAAGTCGAAGGTTGAATCCTTCGTGGCGGAGATGAGCGAAGAATATTACGCGCATCTATTAACAGAGGTTCCGCGATGCGACCGGGATGAGAAGTGGGACCGCTGCCTGCTGCTGTGTGACAATTTCCTGCGGTACTTTCAGAACCATCACCGTGCGTATGATATCGACGAGCTGCAAGCTGTTTTGCAGGACAAAAAAGATGTGGCGGCTCTGATGAAGACCATCAAACAACTGGGCAACCGGTTCGAACTCGCAAAAAAAGTGCTGACGGATTACCTCGAAGAAAACCCGGATTCGTCCCAGGCGACGACGGTCAGGGAAAAACTAACCAAGATCCGAAGAAACCTTGCGATGAATTACGAGTGGGAGCAGGCGCTGTCTTTCAGCCAGGACAGCCGCTACCCGTATCAGGATCGGATTACTAATCTGAACCGTTATGTCAATCAAAATCCGTCCGGCCCGTATACCGACGAAGCCAAGCAGGTGCTGGTTCAGCTGCAACAGGAAAACCGGATTCGATATAACCAATTGATCGAGGCCCAACAAGCGCAGCAAGCCGCGGAGCTGGCCATGCAAAAAAAGCGCATCCAGCAGCTAAGAAGCAAGCTCGCCGCCCAGATTCGGCAGGCCGGTGGCAGGTTTACCATCAACAGCAATGACACCTTCGTCGATACCCGAACCGGTTTGACGTGGTGTCTGCTCGATTCGAGCGTGGCCGGGGATGGTTGCCACACATTCAAAGACGCAAAACAATACGTCAAAAGTCTCAACACCGGCGGGCACGAGGACTGGCGGCTGCCTTACGGAAACGAACTGGCCGGCCTTTACAAAAATGAACCGTATTTTCCCGGCGACAGCGCTCCCTGGTACTGGACTGCCGAGGTGTTTGCCAAAGGCTACCGCCGGCAGGCAATGGCGGTTACTTCCGTAAAGGAGCAGGGTCATCGCGGTCTGAAAAAAGACCTGGATCAGTGCGGAGCGGTCCGTGCAGTGCGTCCGTGAGCGATCGCCCTGCCGGGTAAGCGGCGAAGGCAGGGTTGGGTTCGATTTTTAAGAGTGGATGATGTCCGATGTAAAGACTGCAAATGGGTTCGCGGTGAGGCTTCCCCCGCGCATATGCAGCAGCCGGAAATCCGCCAAGAACGAAGCCCGGAGCCCCTGAACGAATTTTTGAGATGTTTTTAGACTACGTTGACCACCACCCGCCCTCTAATTTTACCCGCCAGGATTTGATCGATCAGCGGATCAAGCCCGTCTAAATCGACCTGGGAGCACAGCGCTTCCAGCCCTTCGGGTTTCCAATCTACAGCGAGTTTTTGCCAGACAGTCTGGCGAAGATCCATGGGGCATTCAACCGAGTCGACACCCAGCAAGCTGACTCCCCTGAGGATGAACGGAAAAACGGTTGTCGGAAGGTTCGCAGAGGCCACCAGACCGCAACAGGTCGCAACTCCGCCGTATTGAATGGATTTTAGCGCGCTGGCCAGAATTTCGCCTCCAACGGTATCGACTACACCGGCCCAGCGGCCCTTTAACATCGGCCGGCCGGTGGTGTCCGTCGCCTCCTCGCGGCCGATCACTTCGGCGGCACCGAGCTGCTCGAGAAAGGGCTTCTGGTCGGTTTTCCCGCTGACGGCAACGACCCGGAATCCGATTTTGGCCAGCACGGCGACGGCAATGCTGCCCACTCCACCGGTGGCACCTGTGACCAGCACCTCACCGCGATCGGGCGTTACGCCATGCTCCTGCAGTTTCCAGGCAGAGAGACCCGCGGTGAATCCGGCGGTGCCGATGATCATGCTTTCGCGCAGGGTAAGATTTTCCGGAAGCGGAACCACCCATTCGGCGGGCACCCGGATGTATGCGGCAAAGCCGCCGGAGGTGTTCATGCCCAGATCAAAGCCGGTGACAACCACCGCAGCGCCTGGTTTAAAGCGGTCGGTGGAGCTGGCAGCTACCTCACCGGCTGCATCGACGCCCGGTGTGTGCGGAAACTTTCTGGTAACGCCCTTATTTCCGGTTGCCGACAGTGCGTCCTTGTAATTGAGTGATGAATGGTTCACCCGAATCAGGACATCGCCATCCGGCAGTTCATCCATCGGTTTTGTCCCGATTCGGCGGACAAATTTTCTGTCTTCCGTCTCTTGCACAATCATGGCCTTGAATCGCTCCGGCAGTTCCATGCGTTACCTCCAATTAAGCTGGTGTTGATCCATGAACGGTTTTATTGCTGGTCGTGTTATGGCAGAATGTTCCGCAGTTCTGAGGCTACGGCGGTTGTCCGGTGCGCCGAACCGCAAACCTGAGTGCGGCCCTTTCCAACGGAAACAACAGCTGTCCATGAACAGGGCACTCGTTGGTACCATCGACGGATCGTCGATAGCCATTCGGCGGTAACTGCGGTATGCGGCTGCGAAAACTGCCCCCTTTCCCCGCAAAACACCACGTCACACCAAATTGTTCAAGAGTTTATTTCGGATGGTTTCTCAAAAAGAACGGAAACATCTGCATTTATAAATTGACATTGTAATACAATTTTAATACAATTAGTCTGCTATGAAAAAAGACATCGTATACAGCATTCGAATGAGTCTGGTTGTCCGCGAAGCGTTGAAGAGGGCGGCCAAAAAGGAACGGCGAACGGTAGCGTCATTGCTCGATAAAATTATCCTCGACTATCTCGAAGAGCAACGCTACCTGCTACCTCACGAGACCGGGTCCGACCGCAGGGGCTTCCAACGGCGCAAAATAACCTTGCCGGCATCTACCGTTGTCGTGGATGGAGATCCCTCCGAGATCTTTCCCTGCGTGATCACCGATATTGCCATGGGCGGTGTTTTCGTCACCTATCCCAAGGGTTCGAGGATCAAGGAAGTCTTCATGCGGGATCTGGACCGGTTCTTTCTCTCTTTTAAACTGCCACAGACCGGTGAAGAGCTTCGTTTTGACTGCGATGCCCGGCGCATGGTGGAAGTCGATGGAGAGATTCAGGTGGGCGCTATTCTCAACGAGCCGGACGAACAGGACCTGGGAAAACTGAAATCGTATCTCATTTAGCCCCGGCCCCCGCGAGATGTGGTCACTGGATTGTTCGCCGGTCCCTCCGGGGGCTATTTCAATGCGGCAACACCAGCGGATAAACCAGCGCCGATTTAAGGCTGTGTCGTGAAAAATAAGGAAGAACCCGATCCGCTGCGATTGCGATAATCAGAGCAATAAACCGTGATGAAAAAAAATAGCAGGTGCCATACCGGATGGATGTGCGGGTTGCCACCCGGACTTGCGGCATCCTCCGGTACCACCGGCAAAAGGAGGCTATGATCATGAAAAGGCGTTTTACAATAACTGTGGCGATTTTCATTTCGATGACCTTTCTGGTCGGGTGTGTTTCAACACCGATGACCAAGAGCAGTTCCAAGTCCAGCTCCGGCGGCAAGGTTGCCGCGCCGGCCAGTTACAGCCAGGTTCCGGCGTCGCTGCGGGGTCCGGTCAAAGAAGCCGAGTTCGATCTGAGGCAGGCCAGAAGCGACTCCAAGCTTGCCGAAGAAAAGGTCAAGCTGGCGGATTTGCAGAAAGAATGGGCGCTGCTCAACGACAAAAATGCCGGTTACGTGAAAAAACTGGCCGAAGTGCGGGAGCGCAAGGCCGGGATCATCGTTGAAGTCAAAATGGCCGAGGCGATCGACAATGCCGGCCTGGGTGACAAAGAGCAGAGCATCAAGAACGTTTCGAATTTGAGGACCAAAGAGCTCGATGTTACCATCGACGAAATCAAGATACAGACCGACATCGACACCACGGAACTGAAGCTCAAAAGGCTGGATAAACAGATCAGGGCCCAGAAGGCGGCAGTGGCAAAAGCTTCCAGGCACACCACCAAGACTTCCAAGGCCGGAAAAAGCGGTAAAAAAGTAAGCAAGAAGAAGTAACGCATCGGAGGAGATCATGAAGAATTATCGAGGATTTCTGAAACTGATTCTTGTCGGCATGCTGCTGCTGCTGGCTGCCTGTTCAACCAAGATTTACGGTACGGTGCAGCTTGTTGATCCGGAGATGACCCCCATCGAAGGGGAGAGTGCCCAAGGCACGGTGATCAACATGATCAATACCACTGCCCAGGTTGAAAATGCTTCCACCTCTGCCGTCGTTGATGAAAAGGGAAAGTTCGAATCCGCAAAAGAGTCGATCGTGCCGGGCACCTACAAAATCGAAGCGACCAGAATCGGGTTTGAAACTGAAACGGAAACCGTGGAAATCAAGGGAAGCGGCAGCAAAAAACTCGAATTCAAGCTAAAGCAGATCGAAGAAGGCAAGCGCCGGACGATTGAGAGCTCTTCCACCGACGCAGACAAGATCATCAACCCTGGTGAAGTCAACATTCGACCGCCCGGCATGTAGATTCCGGGCCGGGCGCCCAAATACGGAAATCGAGGCGAACAGCCATCTTCAGACGGGAGATGATGCAGCGGCAGCGGACAACTGCACGTTTGCTGTCAAATGTCTCAAACGAGTCCGATCTTTGGAGGTACCATGAAAGTCAAGCATACCACTCGATGGGTTATAGCAATTGCTGCAGTGTTTCTTCTTGTGGCCTGTGACAGGTCTAAAACAGTGGACCTGGAGCTGGAGCTGACCGTTACCCTCGACGGCAAACCGGCCCCTGCAGCAAAGGTGTTTATCGACGGCACGGAAGTCGGTGCCACCGATAATGGCGGGCGTTTTTTGCAGAAACTCAGCAAGCTGCCGGGGGCAGAAGTTCACGTGGCGGTCGAAAAGGAGGCTGCCGGGTACCGTGTGGATCCCTGGAAGGACTCTTTCGTCACCAAACTGGCCCAACCGGGGTCAATAGAGAGATACGGGTTCAAGCCGGAGCTGAGCGCTACCCGCTTTTTCACCCTGGTGGTTACCGATCAGGGTGAACCGGTGGAAGGAGCCGCTGTTAAGATTCAGGGCCAGCGGGTTCCCGAGGCCGGACAGAGCGGAGAATATGAGTACGCCTATAAACGGTCTCCCGCCAAAGGTTTCCAGATCGCCGTCAATAAGCAGGGTTACCATTTCTGGCGCAAGACCATCCGGGTCCGTCCGGGCGATTTGTATACAGTCGACCTGAAACAGAAAAAAGCCGAACCAGCGCCACAGGTAGCGGTTGTGGCGTCACCTCCGAAAATAGAGCAGCCGAAAAAAGTGGTCGCACCAGCACCGGCCCCCCCGCCCGCACCCGCGCCGAAAAAAGCTGCCAAACCGAAGGCACGGAAGGCCACTTTGTATATCGGCGCACTGACGGAAGCCTACGGGCTCACCCGTGCCGTACCCGGCGTTTCGGTGGCTGCCGGTGGTAAATCGGTCGGAAAAACGAGCGCTAAAGGAGCGCTGGTATACACATATAAAGGAAAACCCGCGGAGTCGGTGCGCATCAAGCTGACCTCTCCCGGCCTCATACCGGATGTGTGGGAAAGCTCCGTACCGCTGAAGAACAAGCAACGGGTCCAGCGTTATTTTTATCCGGTTAAACCGGACCCCATCCGTGTGGGCATTTACGGTTACGTTAACAACTCACCGGATAAAGACCTCTCCGATGTGATCGAGCGGGTGGAATTAACCATTGCCAACAACCTGTTCGCATACGGCGGGTTTCGGGAAATTCCCAAGGACGCCCTGCAAGCCATGATGCGGCAGGCGAAAGTGGACATGGAGATGGCTTCGACCAAAGGGTGGCAGAAGACACCCCTGATCAAAGCCGTGGACATGATCATCCACGGAAGCATAACCCAGGATGATGCCGGTATGTCCGTCGAAACCACCGTTATTACAGCCGACGGTACGATCATTCTCAGCCAGATCAACCCCGCACGGAAAAAGGAAAACATCAAGAACACCGCCAAGCTGATTGTCGGCGGC
>JAHEIV010000010.1:12131-16064 GCA_024639205.1 Deltaproteobacteria bacterium
ATTGTCGATCAGTTTCCTTTTGAAGGAACCGTTTCCGCGGTGGAGGCCGAAAGCTGCAGCATCAATCTGGGCAAGCTCGATTTTCAGATCAGACGCGGCAATGAGTTCCGCTATATGGTGGCGGAAACAGACCGTTCGGGCCGCTTGAAAGGGTACCGGGATGCCGGCCTGCTGCGGGTGGTTCAAACCGACGACAATTCTTCGATGCTCGAGGTCGTGGAACTGGCGGAAGGCACGCAGCTGCGTGTCGGTGATCGGGTGGTGCGCCGGATCTATCTTGACGAGCGTCGGGAAACCGAGAAAGCCACCGCCACTGTATCGGTGAAAGGCGGGACGCCGCCGTCAGACAGTCCCCTGTGGGGGGTTAATGTCTACCTGAACAATACCTGGGTGGGTACGACCGGATCCAAGGGGTCGGTGAATATCCCGGTGCGTCTCTACGAAGAACAAGACATTCTGCTCTCCCGTCATGGTTTTCAGCAGTTTCGAGATACCATCAGCTTTGGAGAGGACAGGGAGGTGATGGAATTTGGGTTGGATGTCGCCAACGCGCTGTTCAAAGTTGAGTCGGAGCCATCCGGAGCCGAAGTTTCCATCGACGGGGTGGCCATCGGCAATACCCCCCTTGCGGAGGGGGTGCTGGTCAATTTTGGTTTCCGCAAGGTCAAACTTGCAGCCGGCGGGGATTTTCGCGATTGGGAGCGGGTGATCGAATTCAACCAGCCCGAAGTGGACCGTACCGGTGACCGCAAGATCCTTTTTTTGAAAGATTACATGAAAATCGGCAAGCGGGCGGAATCTCAGGGTAATATGGAAGCTGCCATTGCGGCATACGCCAACACGGAACGGGAGAATCCGGATTACTCGGAAGCGCGCTGCCGGCTGGCGCAGTTATACATGGATGAGAAAAACGACAGCGATGCAGCCATTCGCGAATTCGAAAGTGTGCTGTCACTGCCGGAAAACCGGCAAATCATATACAAACAGTTTGCCGTGACATACACCAACCTGGGACACGCGTACTATGAAAAGGGCAACAGCGTGATCCGCAGCGATCAGCGGGCTGCCGCCAAAAATTTTGCCTCGGCGATCAAGAACCTGGGTATCGCCAAGCAGAACACGCGTTTTTTCCCCACTGCCCAATACGATGAAGCCCTGCACGACACCTATTATTACAGGGCAATGTCTTACCACAAGCTCTACCTGGTGACGAAGAAGCGATCGCTGATCGACCGGGCCGACCGCGCGTGGCAGGAGTATTTCGACTTTTTCCCGAAATCTCTGAATGGAAAAAGCAATTTCGTGAATTTGCGCAACGGCGCTGATAAATACTGGAGCCAGATAAAAGATCTGAAGTAGCAGGAGGATCGGAGTTGAACCAGCGGAAGAAGTCTGCGCTCCTTGGCATTCTGTTCTTAGCGGCGCTGGTGTCCGTCGGTACGGTAGTTGCCGTCGAAGACGACACCGGCGTTGATAAGGATGTGAGCTCAACCGGGGCTGCTACTGTCGAAAATAAGTTACCCGGGACGTCGGAGCAACCCGAGGCCGGTTCCGATGTGAAAAGCGAGGGGGCCCCGGCTGGAAAGCCATCGCAGGCGACAGGGGATTCGACGCTGCCGAAAGACGCATCGGACGGCGGTGCAGAGAAACTGCCCGGCGAGGAAGAGACACCGGCTGTCGAAGCAAACCCGGAAGGCCTGCCACCGGATTCGGCGCAGGAAACCCCAGCGCCGGAACGAACTTATAACCAGGAAACCGAGGCGCTTGCAGTTCCGATCACCCAACCCGGGGAGGATGCCGAATCGATGCAACAGAACGTGGAAGAGACGGCTGGCGAGGGCGAAGCGACAGCCCCCCCGGCAGAAACCGTCCAACCCCCGGAGCCCATCGAACCGGATTTTGTGCGAGCCCTTACCGGTATCGCTGCCGGCCGCAATGATTCGAACCCCGTGTGGTCTCCCTCCGGCGAGATGATCGCTTTTGAACGCAGTATCGGCGACAATCGTGAGATTGTTGTCGCCCGCAGTGACGGTTCGATCGTACAGAGAATACAATGTCGGCCGGCAGACGATGACGGCGAAATGGAGTTTTTTATGCCGGGAATTCTGGAGGAAACCAGCTACAACGCCGGGATCAGCTGGTCTCCGGATGAAAGCCGTCTGGTTTTCATGAGCAATGGCGGCAGCGGCAATTACGATCTCTATCTTCTGCCGGCACTCGGGAAAGAGAAAACCATACGCCTGACGGAAAACACCGAAAAGGACAGCCATCCCCACTGGAGCCCGGTGGAAGAGCGACTGGCATTCGTTTCGGGCCGAACCGGCAAAGCCGAGATCTATCTGATGGATCTGGTCTCCCGGAAGGTCAGCGTTTTGACCAATGGAACGAAGACCTATCTCTATCCGCAGTGGTCACCGGACGGACGCAAACTGGCGCTGATTTACGGCAGCAACGAAAACCACGACATTTATCTGATCGATGACCTTAAGCAGCCCTCGAAATCAATGAAAGCGCTAACCACTTGGGAATACGATGACCTGCGACCGGCCTGGTCCCCGGATGGCAGCAAGATCGCCTTTTACTCCAACTACAACCCCACGGCCGATCCAAAAGTGTGGTCGATCATCGTGGTGGCTTCCAATGGATCGGATCCCGCCAACGGTGAGGAACTGGCGACCAGGGTTGTGGCGCACGATGTGGTTCCGGACGTAGAGCGGGGCCCGGCCTGGATGCCCGACAGTCGCCGGATCGTTTTCGTGAAAAACGATCCCAAGATGTACAACCCGATCTACATCACGCATATCGAAAATCCCAGCGAAATGCCGCTTCGCACCGAAACGAGAATGAATCACGATGTAGTGTGCTCGAAGAACGGTACCCTGGCATTTCGATCCCAGACCGAACAGTGGGATCACATCTATATCACAAGGCTCAAAGAAGAGGTGGCAGACCGGGAGCTGCAATGAAACATCTGGCTTTACTGCTGATAATTACTCTGACAGCCGGAGTTGCCCCGGCGGCTGAAGACAATTTGAATCGCGGGATGAAGCTTTATAAGCAGCACCGCTACGATGATGCGTTTCAGGTGCTGCGCACCAATCATGTAGAGGCTGAATCCGGCCACCGGCAAAAACTGCAGCTGAGTCTGGGAATGGTCTCTCTTCAATCCGCCCGGTTGTACCAGCAGCTCTACAACTTGTCTTTGCGTATGAGCCTTGATTATCTCACCCGGTTGATTGCCGATGAGCAGCAGCTGGACAGTCGGCTGGTAAGGCTTTATCTGGGGAAAACCCTTCTTCAGACCGGCGAGCTGACGGAATCGACGGCCTTTCTGGACAAGTTCGTAAACGACGGCAGCGTCGCGGAGCAGGACAGGATCCTCGCCGGTATCGAACTCGGAGCCGCCTATTACCTGCAGGGCAAACACAAACGGGCCGAAAAATTCTGGTCCGAGATCAACTCCGGCGACCCGTCGGTAGCCACCTCTCTGGCATCGGCTTACAACCGTCTTGGCCTGGATGCGAAACAGCCCGCCGCTTTGTGCAGCAAAGCACTGGAGCAGCAGCCGCCGGGCAGGCCGCCTTCGATCAGGATGGTATCGGATATCGTGGGGGTGTATGCCGGTCAAAATCGGTTCGACGAGGGCCTTGAGCTGTTGCGGAAATCCGATCTGCGCAGTTATTTCCACGAGGAAGTCCTGGTGGAGAACAAGGTGATCCGGTTTTACGATCCGATGCTGTTGCTGAATCTGTTCCACTTGTATGCAAACGCTTCCGCTGCCTACCTGCAGGAGGCCATGGACGGGCAGGACACAAAACTTTCCGCAGCCGCGGGAACTTATCTGTGCGAGACTTATGAAATGTCCGGTGCCGCGGATCAGTCGCTGCAGCTGGCCCAAAAAATTCTATCCCGGCAGAATTGGCCGGTATGGAT
>JAHEIV010000315.1 GCA_024639205.1 Deltaproteobacteria bacterium
GTCCGGTCCGAAGAGATGATGAAAAATATTCTTTTCCGGTGACAGAAAAAAGAACATGAAAGATTCACACACCCAGTAAAAGGCCGCCAGCAAAATGCCGGTCACCACCATCGAATCGAGCCAGTGCGCCCGCTTGTTGAGTTGGTCAAACATCGTTTCCTTCCCATTTCGTCGACATCGTTAAAAAATGCAGTAATTTTTATCAGTTAAGCATACATTTTGTCAAGTCATAACGATCGGTTTCTTCTCCGGCAACACGGTTGGCCCAGCCGTTCGAGACCCGGGTTGCCGGGCGGAACCGCACGCGGGCAACCGGCAATCGGCCTTTTTATTCGATATTTTTTGCCCTTCGCCGAAAATTTCGCCTTGTCGTATTTGATCAATATTTTCAGTAAGCTGTCGACTGTATTTCCGTCAGGGCCCTGTAAACGCTCTGGCGATTGCCTTCTTTGTGATGACAGCGAACAATGGCCGGTTGAACATCCAGCTGGTTGATAAAGGCGTTTGGGATCACCCACGGTAAGCATTCACTGCAATGAATAAGAGTTTGATATCCGTACCCGCCTTGGCGGCGAGCCGGTTTCGCTTATGTGATTCGATATCAGCTACTTATAACATTTCGAGCATCTCCCAGCAGGCGGGACATCCCGAAGTGGTGCCGCTTTGCGGGAGCTCACACCGGATCAACCGAATCAGGTGAGTCTGCGGGCAATGAACGATTGCGATTCATAAAAAGGTGCTGCAAGACCTTATTTCTTGACAAAATAAATTAAATCTACTAATATATAGCTTAGCAATGCGTGTGCACATTGCTACTCAGGATTCAAATCCGACCTGCTGAGGGATCGGAGGAAAGACAATGAAACCGACCATCATTATTGCAGCTTTGCTCCTGTCACTGGGTCTGGCCACGAGCGCCGGCGCTTCGCTGGTCAAAGACCAAGTCACCGTTCAGTATTGGGAAAATGACCAGCTTTTCCAAAATACACCTTTTGTCATTGGCCAAAGCCCTGCCATTATCACCGGATTCGGCAGAATCAGGCTGGACATCGATGCCGAAGGGGTGAAAATCAATTTTATCGGCCCCAATCAATTTATTGGGGGCAATACGAATTTTTTCGGCATCAAAATCGTCGGCCTGAATGATTTTGACAATCCAGACTGGATTCTGCTGGGTGCGGAAGTTACCGAAAACACAATGACCAGTACGGACCTGTGGTACGCGGAGCAAGACGCACGGCTGGTGCTCGATCCGAAAAGCGGTGATGTGGCGTTTGACTGGAATCAGATGTCGTTTACCGGGGGCCAGAACTTCACCGCAATGCTCGAATTCGGACCCAACCCGATTCCGATCCCGGCGACGATGGCTCTTTTTGTCACCGGGCTGATCGGGTTCATCCTTCTCACGCGTAAAAAGAGAAGAAGGTAGCCCGACCCGGCAACGCACTGCCAAGCTTTCAAAGGGCCTGATAGACCCTATCCCAATAAGCAAACGGCCCGGCTGTCTCAGCCGGGCCGTTTGCTTATTGGGGTGCCGAAGGAGAGAATCGAACTCTCACGGACACAAGGTCCACCAGATTTTGAGTCTGGCGCGTCTACCAATTCCGCCACTTCGGCAGGTTGCCGCTCGATCCAAAGCCGGGGAGACCATAGATAAATATCGAAGAATTGTCAATCGATACCGTTACCGCAACACATCCAGCCAGGCGCTGGAGATTTCCCCGGCGGAAACCACTCCTTCCCGAACGACCACCGGCCCATCACCGGTCAGATCCACCACCGTAGAGCCTGCGCCGCCCTGGAGAGGACCGGCATCCAGCACCAGGTCCAGTTGTCCGATGATCTGCGGGGCAATGTCTTCAACACACACACTTGCGGGCTTTCCGGACAGATTGGCGCTGGTGGCGGTCAGCGGTCGTCCGAATGCCTTTACCAGCGCCTGTGCCGTGCTGTGCGCCGGCAAACGCACCCCGATTCGCCCCGTACCACCCAGCAGTTCTTGCGGAAGAGACTGTCTGGCTTTGAATACGAAGGTCACCTTGCCCGGCCAGAAGCGGTCCAACAGCCCAAGGGCTCCCGGGGTAATGCCGGTCGCCCAGCGCTGCAAGTCTTCGCGGTGCGGTATCAGAATAGACAGCGGCTTGTCGGATGATCGCTGCTTGACCCGATACACCCGCCTGACCGCATCGGCGTTCAGCGCATCCACGCCCAAGCCATACAGACACCGTGTCGGATATGCGATCAGCCCGCCGCCCTCCAGGATCGCCACCGCCTTTTGAAGTACCTGCCGGGAAAGAGCGGTTTCGACCGCCGCTGCTGCAGCCTTACGGGTTTCCAAGGTTTTGGGCTTTCTTTTCGACACCGGCCGCCATCTCCTTGCGGTGATCTTCCAGGCGCTGCGCCAGTTCGCTGTCGCCGATCGCCAGGATTTGAACTGCCAGAATGCCGGCATTGGTGGCCCCCGGCTTGCCGACGGCTACGGTGGCCACCGGAATGCCGGGAGGCATCTGAACCGTTGACAGCAGGGCATCGAACCCCTGAAAGGCGGATGAGTCGATCGGCACGCCGATGACCGGCAGTGTCGAGTGTGCGGCCATGGCGCCTGCCAGGTGGGCTGCGTGGCCGGCACCGGCGATGATAACCCTTATGCCGCGCTGTCTGGCGGTGGTGGCGAACGCTGCCGCCCGGCCGGGGGTTCGGTGGGCGGATGCGACGGTCATTTCAAAAGGAACGTCAAACTTTTTGAGAACTTCCGCTGTTTTTTCCATCACGCCCAGGTCCGAATCGCTGCCCATGACGATCCCGACCAGCGGACGACTGCCTTGTTCCGGTTGCGTCGGTTGTTGTTGATCGGCGCTCAATGGTTTCTCCTCTCGACTCCACCTTGCATGGTTAATAAATATTTTTCAGCAAAGCAAAATAATATATGTGAAATCAACAAGCTTTTTATCAAATCCCGGGTTGGGTGGTGGTTGCCGCGATTTCTGCGGCAAGTTGTTCCAGCACTTCCGATTTTATGCGCTCCAGTTCTTTGAGGTCGATTCGGGCTCCTTTGGTTCCGCCATCCAATGCAATTTCAGACAGGTGACAGGTGCCCTCTTCGAGAATCAGCAAATCCAGGTGGGCGTATGGAAACCTTCCTCTTGCCATTGCTCTGCGGCAGACCTCTTGTTCTGCGGCGCTTAGATCGAAGGGCACGCTCTTTCCGCCGGCTGCCATGTTCATCCGGAAACCGTTCGGGTTGAAGCGTCGATAGGCTTCAACAGTTGCGCCTGCAATGATGACCCGCACGTCGACCGCCCGTTCTACAAACGGCTGCAGCACCATCGGATAAGCACCGGCAGAGTAGGCTTCCGTGTTGTAAAGCGATTCCAAGTCAATCCACCTGCGCACCCCGTGACCGCAGTGCATGCGGTCAGCCTTGGTGACAACCGGGCCGACATTGGCAGCGGCATACTCGCCGCCGGCGTCGATCAGATCGTGGCGGCGCCGGATCACGCGGGTCAGCGGCAGCATCCAGTCTTTCAACACCACTGCCTGCGCCGCTTTGGAGCTGTTGAGCACCTGGGATATAGGTGAAGGAAGGCAGTGAATCCCTCTTTGCAGCAAATCGACGAGAAACGCTTGCCGGAAGAAGGCGGAGTGGATCCTGCCAAGGTAAACATCACCGGTTCGCAGTCGGTGATAATTCGCCTGAAGGTCCTTGAAGCCCCGGATAATCATCTTGCCTGGCTGTGATGCTCAAGACTCAGTTCGATCAGTCGATCCAGCAGTGGACCGAAGGGAAGCCCGGCGGCAGCGGCGGCTTGCGGAAAAAGGCTGGTTGCGGTCATACCCGGTATGGTGTTGGTTTCCAGAACATAGATGTCGCCATTTCTCAAAATCATGTCCGTGCGGCTGTAGCCCCTGCAGGCAAGCACCTGGTGGGCTGTGACTGCATAGGTACGGGCCTTTTGCGCCAGGTTTTCGTCAATCGGGGCGGGGCAGATTTCCCGGGTTGCGCCCGGTTTGTACTTGGCCTCGTAATCGAAAAATTCATATCCGTCGCCGGGGATGATCTCGATCAGGGGAAGCGCCTCGGGGTTGTCGTTTCCCAGCACCCCGCCGGTCAATTCGGTCCCTGCGATGAAGGCTTCCACAATCAGCGACCGGTCGAATTCAAACGCTTTTTCCAAGGCAGGCTCCAGTTCTTCGACGGCGCGCACGATGGACATGCCGACGCTGGATCCTCCCTCCACCGGTTTGACCACCAGGGGCAACCCCAGTCGGGCGGCGAGATCCTCCGTGCCGACGGCATCCCCGCG
>JAHEIV010000316.1 GCA_024639205.1 Deltaproteobacteria bacterium
CGCCTGAAGAGGTGATCGTTAAGGTGCGGGCCTGTGCGTTGAACCACCTGGACATATGGGTCCGCAGGGGTTGGCCCGGCCTGGCGCTGGAAATGCCCCACTGGTGCGGAGCGGATGTGGCCGGTGAAATTGCCGCTCTCGGCAGTGGTGTATCCGACTGGCAGATCGGACAGCGAGTGGTGGTCGATCCCGGGGTCAGCACCCGTTCGGATGAATACACCCGACGGGGAAAAGACTCCCTGAGTCCCGGATATCACGTCCTGGGTGAACACCAGCGGGGCGGAGCAGCAGAATACCTGGCCATTCCGGCCGCCAACCTGGCGACCATGCCGGAGGGTTTCGATTTTACCAAGGCCGCGGCTCCACTGCTGGTCGCACTGACTGCCTGGCGGATGTTGATCCACCAGGCACGACTGCGGGCCGGTGAATCCGTGCTGATCGTCGGCTCCGGCGGCGGTGTCAACTCCATGGCCGTGCAGGTTGCCAAGCT
The DNA here is from genome assembly GCA_024639205.1 of Deltaproteobacteria bacterium. Classification (GTDB taxonomy): domain Bacteria; phylum Desulfobacterota; class Desulfobacteria; order Desulfobacterales; family SG8-13; genus SG8-13. Next base: position 491 of record JAHEIV010000316.1, read on the forward strand.
CGCCGGCGCCGTGGTTTATGTAGTGGCCGGCAGCCCGGAGAAGGCCAAACGCGCCGAGGCTTTGGGGGCCGATGTTGTGATCGACCGCTCAGCGGTGGATTGGGGCCGCGAGGTCTACCGGATGACCGGCAAGCGAGGCGTCGATGTGGTGGTGGACAATGTGGGGAAGGCCACACTCGCTGCCAGCATGATGGCCGCTTGCCGGGGCGGAAGGATTGTGATTGTGGGCAATACCAGCGGCCCGAAAACGGAGATCGACATCCGTTTTATCTTCGGCAAACAGATCAGCCTGATCGGCAGCACCATGGGATCCCACCAGGATTTTCGCGACGTGCTCGAAATGATCTGGTCGGGCCGACTCGAACCGGTGATTGACCGCGAGATGCCCCTGAGTCAGGGAAAAGAAGCCTACGGAGTCATTGAGCGCGGGGAAATGTTCGGTAAAATTGTGCTGGTGCCCGAGTAAACGCGTTGTTGAATTCCCGAAGGAACCTTCATGGACAGTGAAGCACCCGGCAATAGTATCAAGGGCATCGATGCTGTCCTGGCCGCAGATGTCGAGGCAGATGTGAGCACCGATCGGGTGATCGCCGATTATACTTCCTATGGCATCGGCGGGCCAGGCAAACTCTGGGTTGCTCCAAAAACAGAGGCTGCCGTGGGCCGGTTGTTGAAGCATATCCATACCGCCCGGCTGCCGCTTTTCGTATTGGGCGGCGGTACGAACGTTCTGATATCCGATCGCGGTTGGAACGGTGCGGTGCTGCTCATTGCCGATAACCTGTCCGGCTGGCACTTCAAAGACAGTCAGGTTGCGGTGCAGGCCGGAACCTTGCTGATGGACCTGGTGCAAGCAACAGTCGATCGCGGTCTGGCCGGCCTGGAATCGATGGCCGGTATTCCCGGCACGGTAGGAGGCGCACTGCGGATGAATGCCGGAGCGTTCGGTCAGGAAATCGGGACCGCCACGGTAGCGGTTTCCGGATTTCACCGCAACGGAGACCCCTTTATCACAACCGGTGCTGACATCGATTTTGGATACCGCAGCGCTCCGGAGCTGGAAAACGTGGTTATTACCTCTGCCACGCTGCGTTTCAGGCAAGATCGAACAAAACCGCTCCAGCGCCGGGTGGACGAAATCCTATCACGGCGGGCCGCCCGTCAACCCCTGGAGTACCCTTCCTGCGGCAGTGTGTTCAAACGGCCGCCCGGTGACTATGCCGGACGATTGATTGAAGCCGCCGGCCTGAAAGGCACTCGCATTGGAGGGGCTGAAGTCAGCACAAAGCACGCCGGCTATATCGTCAACACCGACAGGGCCACGGCCTGTGATGTGTACCGGCTGATCGACCGCATACGGGCTGTCGTCAGCGAGCGCTTCGGGGTGCAGCTGGAAACGGAAGTAAAGATCATCGGCGATTTTTCCTCTGACTGCACCGTAGGATAACAGGCTGCCGCCGACCACCGACCGCTTTAGGATTTCAAAGATCCGCCACTGTCTTGCTCAACATCCTGCATCTGTTTCCAGGGTCTCAACCGCGGCACCCAGCGCGGTACATGTGACTTGTAATCCCGGTATTTGCTGCCAAAGCGTCCTTCCAGTCCTCTCTCTTCTGAAAGCGGGAAATAGATCGCATTTCCGATAAAAAAGACAAGCATCCAGGCGGCGATCGGCCAGGATCCCAGCACGATGGCTTCTGCCAGCAGAACCAGCAGCACACCGGTGATCATCGGGTTTCTGACATGCCGATACGGTCCCCGAACGACCAGCTGTTGCGGAGGCTCCCACGGGGCAGGGGTTCCATTGCCGAATCTCATAAACAAAGCGACTGTCCATACGCTCAGGGAAAACCCGGCACCGGCAAAAATAAAAGCGATCCAGAACCGGGCCTGGTTCGGAAACGCAACGTGTAACGGCCAGCCCGAAGCAAAGCCGACCAGAAGAATCATGGCGGGGATCAGCACCAGCACTGTGCCGGGCAGAAAAATGACCGCTTTTATCAGACCACCGTGCATTTCGCTTCCCAAACGATGAAGACCGGTCCAGGCCTGCCGTTACACCGCACCAACAAGGTATTGGCAGTACTCATGGTCAGTCGATGTCCCGTAGCCAGTAAATCGCAAGGCAGCGGTTCTCATCGCCGCTGTCGGCCAGCCGGCGATCCGACCAAACAAAAATAGCCGGCGCCGTGGCCACGGGAACTTGTTCATGACCCGGATAGCTGGCATCGACTTTCCGATATCCCAGCTCAACGACACAACCGGAATGTCTTGACAGGGCCTGTCGGTAGGTCAGCTGTCTTCTGCTTTCCATAAGGACTACAATGTCAAACGTCCCATTGATTTCGGCGGGGTAAAAGCGGGTTCGACCAGCCCGTCGGCTCCAACACGCCAGGGCCACCAGGCCAGAGAGAGATCGGCAACCGTGATGTCGGACTTGCGGGGACGAACGAGGAGTTCTTCCAGAGGTAGGCCTGCCGGATCGAAAGATAGTTCGATCTTGTCGATCTCCTGTTTGAACTCGGCTTCCAGCGCTTGCAGTTTGCTATACTGCACCGAAAGTTGCTCCCTGGCTCGTGCAACGTCCTGTCGTTCTCGTCCGGCGCGGCCGACTCCCCGAACGGCAGTTGTCGCCCGACCGATATTTCTGCTGCTGGCCGCCTTGCGTCCGAACAGCGCCCCCAGCAACGTCGCTCCAATGGATATCCCTGCTTGGATCTTCTGGTGCTTGTATTGATCTTGTTCCCGCTCGACACGATCTTCCAGCCGGCGAATGCGGTCTCTGAGGGTATTGAATCTGCGTTCGTATCGTTTCTTTGCCTTTTCTACCGCCATATCCCTTTTTTCATGAGCCAGATGTCGCAAGCGGCCGCGAAAACCACCTTCATCCTCCCCCACAGTGGAGACAGCTTTGAACTCCCGGCAGATATACAGAGCCAACCAGCGGTTTTGATACAGATAGCCGACCAGGACCTTTTTCCAGTAAGCATAATTGTCCGGATTGGATCCGGCAGCCGGCAGATCAGCAAATTCAGCCCGATCGACCGGAGCGTTGCGAAATACGGTGGCCGAACCTTGCGTCACCGTCGCCTGATCCCAATTGATTGATTTTCCCCGAACCGGAAACGGGCTGAACAGGTGAAGGTCTTGCCACAGGTCCAAACGGGCCTTGGCACTGACAAAATGAAGCTTGATCCGCGCCCACATTCCCGGTCGATAAATCATCCGCTGATCGCTGCCAAAGCCAGCATCGGCCTCAATGAAAACCTCACCAAGTCCGGCCGGCAGGGGAGGACGCTCGGATTGAAACCGGGATCCTTTATTCTGAATCGGCTCAAAGCCTGCCGCCGGCAGCGTTCTTACTTGCGAAGCGGGTGACATTGGTTGCAGAGCAGAAGGTCTGGAAGCAGGGCCTGTAGAGGCAGTCGATGAAAGCCTCTCGATCTGGCTGCGCGTCATCGGACCGCGGAGGTAGGACATGGCCCAGCGGGAGTGAAAAACCACCGGTTCGTTTTCGTGGACGTTGTGCAGCAGAAAAATCCGTGAGCCCAGAGAAGCCAGCAAATTCTCCATTTCAGAGCGATCGAACGCCGCTGAGCCACCGGCCGAAACCCCCTCGAGTCCGTCCAGCACCCGTTGCTTGTCACGTTCGGTCTGTAGCCGGCCGAGAAACCAGGTGCCGGTGTTTGAAAGCCCCTTGTAATCCAGGTCCACGGGATTCTGGGTGGCCAGCATGACCCCGATTCCAAAAGCACGGGCCTGCTTGAGCAGGGTCAGCATCGGTTTTTTGGATGGCGGATTGGCCGTCG
>JAHEIV010000317.1 GCA_024639205.1 Deltaproteobacteria bacterium
CGGCTACCTTTGTCTATGTATTCGTTCTTTTCGGGTCCTTTCTGGAATTTACCGGCGGCGGGAATTTTTTTATCGAACTCGCCTATGCCCTTACCGGGCGATTCTCCGGAGGACCGGCAAAAACCTCTGTGGTGGCTTCCGGTTTTATGGGATCGGTGTCCGGGTCGGCCGTGGGAAATGTGGTGGCCACCGGATCTTTCACGATACCAATGATGAAAAAAGTCGGCTACCGGCCCCATGTGGCCGGGGCCATCGAGGCGGCGGCCTCTACCGGCGGTCAATTGATGCCGCCCATCATGGGTGCCGGGGCCTTTTTGATGGCCGAGTTCACCAACACCAGCTACCTGACCATCATCAAGGTGGCCCTGGTGCCGGCCATAATGTACTATATCACGGTGCTCATCTTTGTACACTACGAAGCCAAGAAACACGGCCTGGAAGGGCAACCCCGGGAGAGCCTGCCCCGGGTGTTGAACGTGATCCGGGAAGGGCTGCATTTCATCATTCCGGTCGCCATCCTCATTTACGTGCTGGTGATGAACTACTCCCCGATGATGGCCGGTTTCGTGGCCGTCATGAGCACCGCGGCCGCCAGCCTGCTGGCCAACGCCGTGCGCTGGGCGGTTTTCAACACCCGTCTGCCCGCCGCTGATCCCGGGCGGGTAAGTCCAGGCCGGTTTGCCCTCCAGGAAGTCAAAATGATTGCCGGTGCCCTGGAAAAGGGCGCTGTCAACGCAATCATGGTTTCGGTCGCCTGTGCAGCGGCAGGCATCATCGTGGGGATGGTCACCCTGACCGGCATGGGGCTAAAGTTTTCCAGCCTGGTGCTGGACCTGAGTTTCGGCATCAAGGCCCTGGCGATCCTGTTGATCGGGGCTGCTTCGCTCGTGCTGGGCATGGGCTTGCCGGTCACGGCCAGTTACATCGTGCTGGCCACCCTGGCCGGACCGGCCCTGCTCGACATGGGCGTGCCGCTGATGGTGTCCCACATGATCGTCTTCTGGTACTCTCAGGACGCCAACGTCACGCCGCCCGTCAGCCTGGCCAGTTTCGCCGGTGCCGGTGTGGCCGGCGCCAACCCCATGCAGACCGCTTTTACTTCCTGGAAACTGGCCAAAGGGCTCTATATCATTCCCATAGTGATGGCCTACCGCCCGCTGCTGGGCCTGGGGGAAGACTATAGTCTATTTCACTGGCAGGTGGGCTACACCATGCTGGTCACCACCTTGGGGCTGGTTGCCTTTGCTTCCTGCCTGGAGCGCTATCTTCTTCGGTCGGCCACCTGGCTGGAAACCGCTCTGTTTCTGTTGGCCGCAGCCGGCCTTTTCTGGCCGAGCTACTGGTCCGACATTGCCGGGTTCGCTTCGCTGGTGACCGTTGTTGTGCTGCAAAAATTCTATCGTTCCGGTCATACTGCCGCCGTCTCCAATCCCTGAACGATCCCGGGAAAACATGCAGCAAGTGCGGCCGGCTCTATCGATTCATATCGGAAAGGAAATCAATCCATGATACCCAAACGTCGGTTGGGTACTGACGGGCCGGTGGTCGGCTGCCTTGGGTACGGAGCGATGGTCCTGGAAGGGTATTACGGGCCTTCCGACGATGAACAGGCCGTCGAAACCATCCGGCACGCGCTGGATTTGGGTATCGACATGCTCGATTCAGCCGACGCCTATGGAAACGGACATAACGAGGAGTTGATCGGTCGCGCCATCGCGGATCGGCGCAATAATGCGTTTGTCTGCACCAAGTTCGGCATTGTCTTCGACGAAAGCGAGTCGGCAACAGAATTGCCGACCGGCTGGGGGTTTTCGCTGAGAATCAACGGCAAGCCGACATACGTCCGCAAGGCGCTGGACGCCAGTCTGCGTCGGCTGCATACCGATGTCATCGATCTCTGGTACGCCCACTATCCCGATCCGTCCACCCCCATCGAAGAGACGGTGGGAGCAATGGCCGCTGGTGTTTCGGCCGGAAAAGTCCGCTATCTCGGTCTGAGCAATGTGACCGCCGAACAGGTCCGCCGGGCCCACGACGTGCATCCCATCGCAGCGGTTCAGTATGAATACTCACTCTGGCGCCGTGAGATCGAAATTTCCCTTCTGCCGACCCTGAAGGAGTTGGGTATTGCACTGGTGCCCTGGTCACCGCTGGGTGGGGGGTTTCTCACCGGAACCGTGACGCAGTTGGACAAAGACGACTTTCGCCAACACAACCCGAAATACGCCGGTTCCAACCTGACCGCCAACCGGGACCGTTTTGCCCCGCTGCTGGATCTGGCAAAACAGCTCGGCGCCACACCCTCCCAGCTGGCGCTGGCCTGGCTGCTGCACCGGGGGGAAGACATTGTGCCGATTCCGGGCACGCGCCGACCGGAGCGCATCGACGAAAACGCGGGGGCAGCAAACGTCACGCTCGATTCCGACAGGTTAGCGCAGATTGACCGATTGGCTCCGGCCGGGCTGGCTCAGGGTGCCACGCTGGTGTAAATGCATCGTCTGCATGGTTCCGCCAGCCCGATGATCGATTCAACCCAGAATCAACCGCTGGGGATCGCAGACTTCCCGCAGGACCCGCAGCTCTTGGGTCGAGGGAGGCGAAACTTCCCGGGCGCGGGAGATATCCACTTCAAACGACATGTTGTCGAGAATCTGCTGCGGCGATACGCCCGGGTAAAAGCCTTGCAAAAACATCTCACGGGAATGATCGTCAAAGCCCATCACGGCCATATTGGTAATTACCGCCGCCGGCCCGCCTGCGCAGAGTCCGGTTTCCTGCCTTCGATCAGGCCCCCCGAGCCAGCCGGGACTGGTGAGATAATCGACCTTACGGACAAATTTTCGTTTCTCGTGTCGCATAAAGATGATGGTGCGTCCGACAAAGGAAGCCACGTCACAGGCCCCGCCACTCCCTGAAAAACGAACCCGAGGTCGGTAATAATCACCGATGACGGTCGAATTCAGGTTGCCGTAACGATCGATCTGGGCCGCTCCCATGATGCCGACCACCCGCCTGCCGGTCTGCCGGTTCTGCATGAACGCGAAAGAGTCCGCCAGGCTGCCGTTGACGGCCGTTGCGTACATCACCCGCGAATCCGCTACCGCCAGGGGGACTTCCTCTAACCGGGAATCGACGGCACCGGTTTCAAAGAAGATCACGCTGCTCGGTGCGCTGATATGTTTGGCAGCCATTGCAGCCAGCATGGAAATCCCGGTTCCACAAAACACGATATCCCCGTCATTGATTTGGCGGGCTGCAGCGATCGCCATCATTTCTCTTCCTGAATAATCGTGCATGGAAAACACCTCGTGTGACCGGTTCACCTCACCTGCCCGGGGAAAAAAAGAAAGGCCCGCAAGGGGGAGTTAGCCCCATTGAATGTTTGGTTTTTACACTTTGCCGGAACCGTTTGACGGTAAAATATGCGGGCTGACACGGTTGCTTGTTGCCAACCCGCAGCATGGTGTCTAACGTCGATCGAGCCCGACTGCATATCCGGTGCGCGGATCCGCCTGAATCCGGGAAAGCTGAGCAGTGCCTACCCGATCCAGCAGTGCCTTGTGATTTTTTACCCCGAAAACGAATGCATTAAGGTAATCCCGGTAACGGTCGTCATCCAGTGCAGCCCTGCGGTAATGGTTCAGATAAGCCGGGTCGTAATCGTAATGTCGATAACAGGCCGTAGGATACGCCCCCATGGCGACCGGCACCACGGCATCGACGCAGAAAAAAGGGATCTGATTGCGGTCCGGATCTTCCCGCAGGCGTTCGGCTGCCACCAGATCCTCGCACGTGATGATCACCTGTCTCGAGGACTTGGCCTGCTCGATGTCGGCGAAAGGGAGACCCTCGATCCGGACCGTTCCCTGACGGTCTGCCCGCTGAACATGCAAAATGGTGACGTCCGGTTCAATGGCCGGAACGAGCGCCAGGCGCGGTGCGTTGCCCCATTCGTTGAACGGATTGTCGATCGTCACCATTTTGGAGTCCGGCAACTTTGGATCCGACTGCCGGCGGGTAGCCGGAAACCCCCACTTTTGCATAATATCCGTACCCAGTGAAGAACGGGTCGGCAGGAAAGGCACCCCCATGGCCCCGGCCAGAAAGCGCAGGGTCATCTGGTAATTTGAATAATCCTCAACGGCAATGGTCCCGGCTTCCACGGCTTTGCGGAATCGAATGCAGGTGGGAGCGAAGCGCCCGCTGCCCGCATAAGCGATCTCCAATCCGGCAACGCACCCGGCACCGACCAGTTCGTCCACCCCCTGACCGTTGGAATGGGCATACAGGTGCAGG
>JAHEIV010000318.1 GCA_024639205.1 Deltaproteobacteria bacterium
TGCCGCCGGCAGCATCGGCGATAACGTCGATCACTTCAAGCCACATCGCCGCTTTTTCCGGTTTCGCCGCTTTGGCGTCCGACAGCGCGGCGAATGCGAGGGTCAACAGCGCATCTCCGGCCAAAATGGCCGTGGCCTCATCAAAAGCCTTGTGGCAGGTCGGCTTTCCCCGGCGAATCGCATCATTGTCCATTGCCGGAAGATCGTCGTGAATAAGGGAGTAGGTGTGGATCATTTCCAACGCACATGCGATTGCCAGAATGTTGTCCGCACCGCCCCCGACCGCGTCAAAAGCCGCGATGCACAGGATCGGTCGCAGCCGCTTGCCACCGGCTGTGATCGAATAGCGCATGGCATCCGCCAGTCGAGTCGGAACCGCTGTCTGTGACAACCGGCTGTCGAGTTCGGCGTTGACCGTTTCACGCTTTTCAGCGAGATAGGCGTTGAGGTCGAATTCAGGTTGGCTCATCGGCTTTGTTGTCCGGCAAAAACGGCTTTTCGACCACGTTGCCCTCCTTGTCACGGAGCAACAGGTCGATCTTTTTCTCTGTATCGTCCAATTTGCGGGTGCAAAACTTGGTTAATTGCATGCCCTCTTCAAATTTCTGCATGGCTTTTTCCAGCGGTAGATCACCGGCTTCAAGCTCTTCGACGATTTTCTCCAGCTGCTCCATGGCCTGCTCAAAGGATTTCTTGGCCATCGTCTCGTTTCTCCTTTACGCCGCAGGTCAGCGCTCCGCGGGCCAGCAGCACCTCCACGTCCTGTCCCACCGCGACCGCCTCGGTAGAGCGAACGATGCCCGCTTGGGGTATCGTGCGGGTGATGCTGTAACCGCGCTGTAAAATGGCACGCGGGCTTAGCCCCGCAAGGGTGGCCGAAATCTCCCGCAATCGGAATCGACGGGCAAGGATCTGGTCGGTCACCGCATGGGCGAAACGGTCCTGCAACAATTTAAGTTTTTGTTTACTATTATTAATATAACCAATTGGATTATTATATAAAAATTTATCACTAATCCTGATGAGATTTTCGTGTTGTCGGCGGAAATAGTTACGGGTTGCCAACTGCAGGCGGTAGGCCTGATCGTCCACCCGCAACCGCTGGTCATCGACTTTCTTTTTCGGATCCGTTAACCGGCGCGAGAGTTCGGCGATCCGTTGACGCAGAAAATGAATGTTTTGGTTTATAGAATAAATGATATCGTCTTTAAACGTCGTTATCTTATGTTGTAGATCTTGTCTGCGGGGCACAACCAGTTCGGCGGCTGCCGACGGCGTCGGAGCGCGCAGGTCGGCCACAAAATCGGCGATGGTAAAATCGGTTTCATGTCCGATTGCCGACACGATCGGGATCCGGGCGGCGAATATGGATCGTGCAACCGGCTCTGAATTAAACGCCAGCATGTCCTCTAATGATCCGCCACCGCGCGCCAGAATGGCCACTTCGGCATCTTCGAGGGTGTCGAGCATTTCCACAGCGGCAACGATTTCTTCGATCGAACCCTCTCCTTGCACCTTCACGGGAATCACCGCGATGGGCATACCGGAAAATCGTCGATCGACGATCTGAATGATATCATGGACGACGGCGCCGCTTGGAGAGGTAATGATGTGAATTTTTCCGGGCAAATAGGGCAGGGTGCGTTTGTGATGTTCGTCGAACAGGCCCTCTTTGGCCAGTTGGTTTTTGAGCTGCTCAAAAGCGATCTGGAGCGCTCCGGTTCCTTTCGGCTCCAGGTGCTCGAATATGACCTGATAGGTGCCCCGGGGTTCATAGACGCTCACCCGGCAGATACCGGTAACGGCCATTCCGTCTCCCAGCTCAAAGCGCAGGTTACGATTCTGGCCCTTGAACATGACCGCCCGCACCTGCGCCTTTTCGTCTTTCAATGTAAAGTAGAAGTGACCGGAGGACGGCACAGCGAAGTTCGACACCTCCCCGCTGATCCAGACAAACGGAAATCGCTCTTCGAGAATCGACTTGATCCGGGTATTGAGCTCGGAAACCGAATAAACGTGCGGCTGGTTTTGGGAGGTGTCCATTTCCAAAGGGCTATTTGATGAATGCTGACCGTCTGAAACGTTCGGCTCTGCCGGCAGGGGACTTTCGGCCTCCCAGCCACCCCGCTTCAAGGTCTGCTTTACCTATTACGTCTGATAAGATATATTATGTAAACTTTTACGTCTATTGATACAGATCCAGTCGTTCCCGCACCGCAGGAACGATATAAATGTCCTCGTGCGGCATCTGACTGAGACATTCGGCCAGCAGATCGATTTTTTTGGAAAGCGCCTTGTGCTTGTCCATGACAAAGACATACTTTCCCTTGATTCTGCACAGGCCGCTTTGGGCTCTCACACCGGTGGCGCGCAGATTTTGTTCCGAAACGGTGACCTCGAGTTTTTCCGCCAGCTCTTTCAGCGCCTGATAGATCTGATCGGGTTTCATGATTGTATTCTTGCCGCCAATGAAACCATAAAAAGCATCCGGCAGCCCGGGGCCGCAAACCGTAATCTTGCTTGAAAAACCAGGAGGACGTGTTATATTTAGGGCATCACAAAATCAACCAAACAGGAGGTTTTAATGGAAACCGCTCCACTTCAAAGAACGCAGACCGAAACACAGGCAATGGTCAACAGTTTCGTTCGCAGCGTATACAACTGGATGGCCATCGGCCTGTCGATCACCGGATTTGTGGCTTACTTCGTGTCCAACAATCCGACCTTGATGCAGCTGATCTACGGCAACCCGATCGTGCAAATCGGGCTGTTCATCGGCACCATTGGCATGGTTTTTTATATCAGCGCCAGGATTCAGAAACTGCAGGCATCCACGGCCACCGGCCTGTTTTTGCTCTACTCGGCGCTGATGGGCGTGATACTCTCGTTTGTTTTTATTGTATATACGCAAACCAGCATCGCTTCAACCTTTTTCGTCTGCTCAGCCACCTTTGTGGCCGTCAGCATCTACGGCTACACCACCAAGCGGGATCTGACCTCTGTTGGCAGCTTCATGTTCATGGGGCTGATCGGCATCATTATCGCCTCGGTGGTAAACATCTTTTTGCGCAGCCCGGCCATGCACATGATCATCGGCTACATCGGCGTCGTGGTTTTCGTCGGTCTGACAGCCTACGATACCCAACACATTAAAAACATGGCCCTGACCCAGCCGGCCGGCGTCGACAGTGCGGTCGTACGCAAAGGTGCCATCATGGGTGCCCTGAAGCTCTATCTGGACTTTATCAACCTATTTCTGATGCTGCTGCGCATCATGGGCAACCGGCGCTGAACAATATCGCCGCAAGCGGTGCAATAGCCATATCCTATTGAAATAATTACATTATATTTATATATTTCCTCGATGCGTCCGTGAAAAACCAAAAAAGGCGGGACAACGTCCCGCCTTTTTTCTTTTTCATATCCACCCGTGGTTTGGAGTTGATGTTAGATCCCCAGCTTACCTCCGATGACATCGGCTATCTGCCGGCAGATGGTGCGGGTCTCATCCTTGGTGGGACCCTCCACCATTACCCTGCACTGGGGCTGGGTTCCGGAGTAGCGCACCAGCACCCTGCCCTTTCCGTTCAAACTTTTTTCCGCATCGGCTATCGCTGCCTGGATCTCCGGAACACTTTCTAAATCCGGTTTGCTGCTGACATCGACGTTGATCAGCACCTGGGGAAAAACCGTCATAACGCGCTGAAGTTCTGAAAGCGGTTTTTGCTCTGCAACCATCACCTCCAGCAGTTTCAGCCCGGTGAGCAGCCCATCGCCGGTCGTCTGATGATCGAGAAAGACCGTGTGGCCCGAATCTTCCCCGCCCAGAACGGCCCCGCGGGCCCGCATCGCCTCGGTTACGTGGCGATCGCCGACATCGGTGACCACCTGGGAAATGCCCATATCCTGCAGTGCCACGGCAAGTCCCATGTTGCTCATCACCGTGCTCACCACCGTGTCGTGTTTCAAAACACCGCGCTTTTTCATGTAGCCGGCGCAGATAGCCAGCACCTGGTCTCCGGTCAACACGGCGCCGGTTTCGTCCACGGCTACCAAACGGTCCCCATCACCGTCAAAAGCCAACCCCACATCGGCCTGCGATGCCTGGACCGCTTCGGCCAGCGCCTGGGGGTGCTCGGATCCGCAGCCGTCGTTGATGTTTCGGCCGTCCGGGGAGGCAAACAGTACCTGCGTTGCTGCCCCGAGTTCGCTGAACAGAATCGGTGCGGCCAGAAAGGTGGCGCCGTTGGCGAACTCGGGGCAGCAACGCA
>JAHEIV010000319.1 GCA_024639205.1 Deltaproteobacteria bacterium
CCGGGGCTGTGCCTGCGGTGAGGTCCGCCGGCAGGGGCATCTTACAAAGGAAGGGCAAGCACCGGCAGCCGACCAAGGGTAGATTTGCCGACTCATTTGGGGCGGATTGGCCGCCGATTTCATGAACATCTTCAGTAGTACTGAAACATACCTGTGCCATGACAGGAAAATCAAGAATCAACAGCAGTGGTTTGATCTAAATCATAACAAGGTTGGGGCTTATTGCAGATAGTTACTAAACGCTTCGACGGCAACTTCGATCGGGATGGCAAATCCGATCCCCTCGATGTTCTCTCCGCCAAGTTTCATGGTGTTGATCCCGATCACCTGGCCTTCTTCGTTGATCAGCGGCCCACCGCTGTTTCCCGGATTGATCTGGGCGTTGGTCTGGAGCAGCCCCTCCCTTCGGCCGGAAAACACTCCGGACGTGACCGAGTGGTCGAGCTTCAAGGGATTGCCGATGGCATACAACGTTTCTCCCTGGGCCAGGCCGTCGGCATCCCCCTGGCTGACAAAAGGGGTTTTGTAACCTTCGAGTTTCAATAGGGCCAGATCGTGGGAATCGCTCAGAGCGATCTGCTCGGCATTCAATACCGTCTTATCCGCCAGGGTAATCTGAAATCCTCTTTGAAACGCCTGTTTGGCGTTTATCTCGTTCAGATTTTCGCTTTCTTCGTTGTACTTGGCCCGCAGCTGCTCGTATTCTTGCTTTGCCCGGCTGAAATCCAGCTGCCGGCGCCGAAACTCTGTAAACCGGGTGTTGTACTCGGAAACGTAGGTATTGAAGTATGTTAAATCTGCAGGATTCAAACGGATTTCACCGGCCTTGACCCGGCGGTCTATTTCCCCGAGCTCTTTCTCGGCTTTCAGCAGCCAACTTTGCTCAATTTCAAGCCAGGATTCCTCTTGCTCCAATGCCGCTTCATATTTTTGCAGGTTCTGTCCGGCCGTTTCCAAATTCTGCTCGGTCTGTTCCAAATTCATTCCGGAGCCGGTAATCACGTGCTTGCAGGTGATTACGAATCCGTTTTCGGAAATGAAAAAGCCGGATCCGCTGCCAAGCGCCGTCTGAATCGAGACCGTGGCATTGCGGGCCTCCTCGACCTTGTTTTTGGGCGGCACTTTCGCGGTCAACTGTTTTTGCAAATCGCGGCTACCCGCAACGGCCGTTGCGCTGGCTGCGGAGCTGATCTTTTCCGCTTCGACACCTTCCTGGTCGGGCGGACTGTCGGTGAAATGCCAGACACCGTTTTCATCCTTGTATCGATAAACCTGCGCATCGACAGATACGGCCGTAAGGAAGAAAACCGTCAACACCAGGGCAATGCAAGTCGTCTGACCTTTCGATGGCATCACCGCCTCCTTTGTCCGAATAATGATCAGATGGGGTCAGCGCCGTTGCGGCAACTTTTGGGCATGGTAAATCATACAATTTTGACTGCGAAAAAGCAAAGTGCTATCCATCAGGGCTTTGATTTCGCCAACTCTTCATCGCGCAGCACCCGCCGCAGAATCTTGCCGACCAGGGTCGTCGGCAGCTCTTCCCGAAATTCAACGAGAGATGGAATTTTATAGGCGGCCATCTTGTCACGGGCCCACGACTGAATTTCTTCCGCGGTCAGCGGTTCGGGCCGCTTCGGTTCGGCGATGATAAATGCCTTGACCACTTCTCCGAATTCTTTGTGGGGAACGCCGATCACTGCAGCGCCTAAAATATCCGGGTGTCTGTGCAGAAGATCTTCTACTTCTGCCGGGAAAATCGCATACCCTTTGTACTTGATCATGTCTTTGGCCCGGTCGCGGATAATGGTGTAGCCGTCGGCATCCATGCAGGCAATGTCCCCGGTGTAAAGCCATCCGTCTCGCAGGGCGCGGGAAGTTTCCTCCGGTTTGTTCATGTATCCTTTCATCACCTGGGGCCCCTTGATGACCAGCTCTCCGGTATAGTCATCGGCCGCCAGCGACTGCTCTTCGGTCAACCCGCCGGTTTCGGCCACTGCAAACGGCAGGGGAGAGAGCTCCCGCGTGCCTTTTTCTTTGTCCATGATCTTGATATCCGTGTCCGAGAATGGCAGCCCGATGGTTCCCTGCTTGCGGTAAGCGCCGATCGGATTACCGGTTACTACCGGCGTTGCCTCGCTCAATCCATAGCCCTCAACGATGATCGAACCGGTCAAAGCCTCGAAACGATCCTGCACCTCCAACGGCAACGGCCCCGCGCCGGAGACCGCCATGGTCAACCCGCTCAAATTGAAGTCTTTGACCCGTGGGTGGGTATTGATCCGGTTGAACAACACCGCCACACCGGGCATGATCAGATCGCCTTTGGCAGCATATTTTTCGATGGCGGCAAACAGTTCGGTCAAATCCGCCGGAGGCCGCGGAAACAGGACCTGGAACCCGCCCGTGCGAATGGCGGTATTCATCACCGTGGTCATGGCAAAAGAGTGGAACAGCGGCAGCACGCCGATAATGCCCGTGTTCACCTCTTTCTTCCACAACCACGCATCACACATGACCGCATTGCTCACCACGTTGCGATGAGTGAGCATGGCTCCCTTGGGAAGTCCGGTGGTACCGCCGGTGTAAAGTAAAACGGCGACATCTTCCGGATCGATATCCACATCCGGCGGATCGGGGGGTGCCTGCAACAATGCTTTCATCTGAACGGCATCGGCCGGCAGCTCCCCGGTGGGAATCTTTTTGAGCAGCTTACCCAGCAATAGCTTCACCGCTGAGAAACCGCACAGGTCGACAATATTGGTACCGATGATCTGCCGGACTTCGGTTCCCTCGATTCCTTCGCGGGCTCCGGCATACAGGGCATCCAGGATAATCAGAGCCTTGGCCCCCGAATCCGTGAGCTGGTGATGGATTTCCAGAGACTTGTAAGTGGGGTTTACCGAGGTGACGGTCACCCCCAGCAACTGGCAGGCATAGTAGGCAACCACAAATTGGATGGAATTTGGCAGCATGAGCGCCACCACGTCTCCTCGACGATATCCGATCCGCGCCAGCGACGTCGCCAGCCGCCGTACCATGTCCCACAGCCGGTCGTAGGTGATTTCGGTGTCCAGGAAAAAGATCGCCGGGCGCTCGGCGTGGCTGGTAGCGGATTCCTTCAGAAATTCCGCCAGGGTGCAGTCCGGATAGTCGAGGCATTTCGGCACCTTCGGTGGCCAGTGCTTATACCAGATCCGATCTCCTAACGATTCGCGGGCCATGGGAACCTCCTTGGTGGTTGTCGGTTGATGGTACCGCTAAGGCCGGTATGAAATACCACAATGACGAAAAGCGGGCCTTGGCGCTGGCGACTGTGCTGCAGCAAGCGTGGGCAGCAAACCAACACGCCCAGCCGCTCAGCTCTTCTTTGAGGTGACCGCCTGAAAAGAGGTGATTTGCTGCTTGACCCTCTTGCTGCCGCATTTCGGACATTCGTACTTCTTATTTTCGTATTCGGCAAGCGAGAGCATCACCGAAAAGGATTTGCTGCAGTCTTCGCAGACAAATTCATAGGTCGGCATGACAGGCCTCCTTTCATCTGGATTGGATGAGCGGAAATAATCTCTGCGAAAATAGGTATACGCCGCAAATCCCCACCAGCCGGCTGCAAAAAGCGCTGCGACCAGCATCAGGATCTGCAGAAACATCTGTCGGTCTATCGCCTGCAGCAGCTGCCGATAGGTACCTGCCCGGCGCATCATTTCCACCAGGATGGTTTCGCGAAAAATGATGTATTGCAGTTTGTCGAGGGTGACGAGCAGCGTCGCCGCGAAAATCAGTTTATAGCACCAGCTGCTGGCAGTCCATATGCCGATTCCAAGCGCGAGATAAACGGCCGCAAAAAGCAGGTGATACACGGCAGCCGAAAACCCGCCACGAAAAGCCCCCAGCAGGGGTACGGCAGAGAAAAGCCCCACAAGCTCGAATGCGGCGGACAGTAAAAATAAAACGGCCGCAATCCGAAAGGTTATCCGCCCTTTTACCTTCGTGTTTTTGAACGTTTCCGGCATGGCCTGCTATTCCGTTAAAAATGAACCGGGCCGTGTGGGATGAAAGAAGTGCGTTTCGAGTGCAGTTCCGTGCAGAAAAAGAAAGCCGGGAAAGCTCACGTGTCGGACGGTGGTTCAAGACAATCCAAGGATTCAACACCACCCCTGTCCGCAATATATTTCACAAAACGGACCCTGTGTAAATCCTATTATCATGTCCGCTTGAAAAGGCCTGTCCCTGAAGCGGGCTGTTCGCGGCCTTTTCAGATCACCAGG
>JAHEIV010000320.1 GCA_024639205.1 Deltaproteobacteria bacterium
TCGACCTGTGCAAGGCGTCCGGCATTTCTTTCAAGACCGTACCCAGCTACGGGGAGCTTATCAACGGACGGGTGTCGGTAAAGGCGATTAGAGACGTAGCTTACCGGGACCTGCTGGGTCGGGAATTGGTCAAGCTCGATGAAGAAGGAATCGGCGCTTACATCCAGGATCAATGCATCCTGGTGACCGGTGCCGGCGGGTCCATCGGTTCGGAACTCTGCCGGCAGATCTGCCGGTTTAGGCCCCGCGAAGTGATTCTTTTTGAAAGAGCCGAAAGCCCGCTTTACGACATCGAACTGGAATTGCGGGCCAGCTACCGTGACATACAGTTTCATCCGGTGCTGGGTGACGTTCAAAACCGCACTCATCTAAGCACGGCGTTCGATTCCCACCGTCCTCAGACCGTTTTTCACGCAGCGGCTTACAAACACGTCCCGATGTTGGAAATTCAGCCCTGGAAGGCCATCGAAAACAATGTCCAGGGCACCGCCAATGTGATCGCGGAAGCGACCCGCAGGCAGGTCGAGCGGTTCGTATTCGTTTCCACCGACAAAGCGGTGCGGCCGGCTAATGTCATGGGGGCCAGTAAGCGGGTGGCGGAGATGCTGATCCAGTGCCAGAACCACGAACCGGCATCGAAAACCCGTTTTGCCATCGTTCGCTTCGGCAACGTGGTGGGCAGCGTCGGTAGTGTGGTGCCGCTGTTTCGAAAACAGATCGAAAAGGGCGGTCCGGTAACCGTCACCCACTCGGAGATGACCCGGTTTTTCATGACCATCCCGGAGGCCTGTCAGCTCATCCTGCAGGCCGGGGCATTGGTCAAGGAAAAAACGGTGGAGGTTTTCGTGCTCGACATGGGCACGCCGGTGAAAATTGCCGACATGGCCCGCGACCTGATCCGTCTTTCCGGCTTTGAGCCGGATGTGGACATCAAGATCGAATATATCGGCGTGCGCCCCGGTGAAAAACTCTACGAGGAGCTGATTACCGAAGGGGAGGGTATCGTGCGCACCAGCCATGAAAAGATCATGGCCCTGCAAGGGGAGAAATGCCGATTGGACGTTCTCAATGGTATCATCGACCAATTGACGAAACTGGCAGAAAACCAGGACGGTGAGGGAATCAAAACCGTCTTGAAGGAGATTGTGGCGGACTACCGGCCCGGGTAAGCCGTGCAACCAAGGTTTCAATTGAATTTACATCGTTTATACACAGGCATTGACATCACGTATTTTACGTGTTATACGTAAAATACGTGTTAATAAGTATAGGAGCGGGTACCGTGAAACAGAACATCACCTTGAGCATGGAAAAGGATCTGATCAGAGAAGCCAAGATCCTGGCTGCACAGCGTCAGGTTTCGGTTAGCCGGTTGTTAAGTGAAGAACTGCAGAAGCTGGTTGAGGATGCCAAAGACTACGAGTGGGCCAAACGACGAGCCTTGATTCATATCAACGAAGGGTTTCATCTGGGTGGAAAGATAACGGTTACCAGAGCAGAACTTCATGAGCGATAAGGTATTTATAGACACCAATATACTGATATATGCCCATGATAAAGATGCCGGTCGAAAAAACGTCATCTCCGCGACGATTTTGCGAAATCTCTGGGAACAAGGAGCCGGTATCATCAGCACCCAGGTGCTTCAGGAATTCTACGTAAATGTGACTCGAAAGATCGCCATCCCTTTGTCGAAGCCGAAAGCCAGAGAGATCATCGAGAGTTACCTGGCGTGGCATGTGGAGTTGAACGATGTTATCACGCTGTTGGCAGCATCTGAAATCGAGGAAAGACACCACCTATCGTTCTGGGATGCACTGGTTGTTGCTGCCGCCAGCAATGCAAAAGCAGATAAGATACTTACGGAAGACTTGAATCATGGACAAACCATCGAGGGAGTACGGATTGAAAATCCGTTTTCTGAAAGTGGGAGGAATCCGTAAGATCAAACTGAATGGTTCTTTCCGCTATCTCGGAGATTGAAAAGAGGGAGACAATCATTTAATGAGCTACAGAAAAGGCTGTCACGATCAGATTTCGTGACAGCTGATTTGTTTGTGGAGCGTGCGCAGGCTATGGTCAATGGATAAAGAACTAAAAACTTCCTTGAGCGTCATCGTTCCGGTTTACAACGAAGAGCACCTGGTGGAGGAAAGCCTGCGGCGGCTGCTGGCACTGCCGGACAGCGATCTGCTGGAGCGGGTCCAGGTGGTGGTGGTGGACGACTGCTCCACGGACAGCACCCGGGAGGTTCTGCAGCGACTTTCCGCCGAGCTTTCGGCCGTAAACCCGAAGATGGAGTGGATCTTTCATTGTCACGAAAAAAATCGGGGCAAGGGGGGAGCCATTGGCACGGCCCTCGAGTCGGTTGCTGGCGAGATTTGCATCATCCATGATGCGGATCTGGAGTATCACCCCAAAGACATTTTGCGGATGATTCCGCTTTTTTTGCAGGAAGGTGCCGATGCGGTTTACGGATCGCGTTTTGCCGCCCACGAATACCGGCGGGTGCTGATGTTCCGACACGAACTGGGCAATCGGTTTCTCACCTTTCTTTCCAACCTGATTTCCAATCTCAACCTAACTGACATGGAAACCTGCTACAAAGCGGTGCGAACATCATTGTTGAAAAGCATCCCGCTGCGCAGCAGCGATTTTCGGATCGAACCCGAACTGACCATCAAGCTGGCCAAACGCAGTGCCAGGGTGTTCGAGATACCGATCAATTACTCCGGTCGGACCTACCAGGAAGGCAAAAAGATCAACTGGATCGACGGGCTCAAGGCCCTGTGGGCGATCTTGCGGTTCGGGTGGTCGGATGACATATATACCCAAGACCGCTACGGTCGTAAAATGCTTGCCCGCCTGCACCGTGCCCACCGATTCAATGCCTGGCTGGCAGAGACCATCCAGCCCTATGTGGGTCAAAACGTACTGGAAATCGGTGCCGGCGGGGGACGCGTGACGGTTAAACTGATCCCGCGCAAAACCTATTTCGCAACCGATGTCAATCCCCTTCACATTGAATTGATGCGCCATTTGAAAGAAGATAAGCCGTACCTTTCGGTGGATTATCTCGATTTAAACGACATCGGCAGTTTCGCGGCCGACCACCCGCCTTTCGATACGATCATCTGCCTGGATGTGATCGAGCACCTGGACGATGACGGGCTGGCGATGCAAAACATGACCGAGCTGTTGGAAGCCGGCGGCCGAGCGATCGTGCTGGTTCCCCACATGCCGTCATTTTATGGAACGCTGGACCGGGTGCTGGGGCACCGCCGGCGCTATTCAAAAGATTCGCTGAGACGACTGGCCGAATCAGCCGGTTTGAAGGCGGAAAAAATCCTTTTGTTCAACCGTGCCAGCAGCATCCCGTGGTGGGTGAACGCCAAGCTGCTGAGAAGGAAATCTTTCGGTTTTTTGCAGATCTTCATGCTGAACCTGTTAACGCCGCTGCTGAAAAGAGTCGATCGGTATTTGCCGTTGCCGGCGCTGAGTCTCATCGCAATCCTTCGCAAATAATTGCGAATGCCGAATGAAATAACCGAATGTGCATAGCCAATTATTTTACATCCGCCGCGACGCACTTCGAGCACGACTCGCGGCCCACAGATGCGGACGCGGTGTGCGTGGATGCATTTGTATCGGCATTCTTATGGCTTTACCGAAAATGCTAACCTATCATTGGTTGTTCCTTTTGATCTGTTAGGAGAGTTTGCTACCATGCCCGGTCAACATCGTACGATCATCGAAAAGCTTACAGCCAGAGGCGTTCGATTTCCTGCCCCGGAATCCGTGGAAGTCGGATCGGAGGTGAAAGCAGACCGGATATCCGGTGACGGGGTCGTTATTCACTCCGGCTGCAAAATCTTCGGAAAATCGACTTTGATTGGTTCCGGCAGCCGATTGGGCTCGGAGGGACCGGTGACCGTGGACAACTGCCAGATCGGCCCGAACGTGAGTCTGAACGGGGGCTATTTCCAGCAGGCCGTTTTTCCGGCCAGCTCCTCGGCCGGATCCGGATCGCATGTGCGTAAAGCGACCATACTGGAGGAGCAGGCCAGCATTGCACACACGGTGGGTCTCAAGCAGACCATTTTGTTTCCGTATGTCACCTTGGGCAGTCTGATCAATTTCTGCGACTGCTTCATGGCCGGGGGCACCGATGACAGGAATCACAGCGAAGTGGGCAGCTCCTACATTCACTTCAACTTCACCCCGAACCAGGACAAGGCCACCGCTTCGCTG
>JAHEIV010000321.1 GCA_024639205.1 Deltaproteobacteria bacterium
ACGTCCTGGTCATCACCGGCACTTCCCCGGATGAGGATTTTCCCTTTCCGTTCACTGTCATTGAGGCAATTGGCTACGATCGGCCGGATCGCCCCTCGCCGCCGCCAGAGCACACCGCCCGAGAGATCGACGAGGCCGTCCGATCCCACTTTTCCGGCCCCTGCGATCTGCTGCATGTCCACAATCCCCTTCTGGCGAAAAATCGCGATTTTCTCCGGATTCTCAAACAGCTGCAGAAAATGCAATACCGCCTGCTGCTGCAGGTTCACGATTTTGCCGAAGATGGCCGCCCGCCGCTCTACTACCGCGATCCGTACGTTTCCGACTGCCACTACGCTGTCATCAACTCCCGAGATTACCGCGCACTGCTGAAGGCTGGAGCAACGCCGCAAGGAGTGCACCTGCTGCCCAACATGGTTGCGCTGCCCGAGTCGCCGGGAGCGGAAAGCCCGCCGTCCGAGTTGATTTTATACCCGATCCGGGCGATACGCCGCAAGAACATCGGAGAAGCGATTTTACTGTCATTGTTTTTCAAGCGTGCCGAAAAGCTGGCGATCACGCTTCCACCCAACAGCCCGGCCGATTTTCCCAGCTATGAGGGCTGGAAGCGTTTGGTTGCCCAAAAGGATTTGAACGTCGAATTCGAAGCAGGCCTTCACAGCAGCTTTTCCGAACTGGTCCGCACTTGCCGGCTGCTGATCACCACCAGCATTATGGAAGGTTTCGGTTTCGCCTATCTGGAGCCGTGGCTGGCCGATAAGCTGTTGTGGGGACGAAAGCTTGCCGAGATCTGCAGCGACTTCGAGCAAAAAGGGGTCCGGCTGCCGCACCTTTACAGCGCCCTGTACGTGCCGCTGCTGTGGATCGATATCGACAAATACAGGGATGACTGGATGGCTTGCGTGCGCAGCGCCTCCAATCATTTCACGATCTCGGTGAGTCGCAAGGCCCTGGAAAAAGCTCTTGGGACCATAACGGTCGGCGGAAAAATCGACTTTGGACTCCTGTCCGAATTCTTTCAAAAACAGGTGATATCGCGCATCCTGGACGATGCGTCCGCTGCAGCGCAGCTGACCGCTTTGAATCCCTGGCTGTCGGATCCAGCCGATGTTGCCGATGCCGGCGAGTTGATAACCGCCAACCGACTGGCGGTGCAGCGACATTACAGCAGCCGCGTTTATCGTAAAACGCTGATGGACATCTACCGGCGTGTCGTTGCAGAGCAGGTGAAACACCGGATCGACAAGCAGAAACTGCTATCGGCTTTTTTTGATCTCGAATCGTTCAGCCTGTTGAAATGGGGGGAATATGTTGAATGAACGGGAGGCAAGAAATCGGCTGAGCCCCCTTTCACCGCTTCCGACCGGCGCGCGTAAAAAAGGCGGCAAACTGCCGCCGATTCGCTGCGTACTGTTTGACGTTTACGGCACGCTGTTCGTCAGCGCATCCGGCGACATCGGAATCGCCGGGGACAGCCAACGGTGGCAGAAGCAACTCAAGCAACTTTTGGCCAGAACCAATATCGATCTGAAGCCCGCTGAACTGTGGGAGCGGTATGTTCGGGCCATTGAAGCCGAGCACCGAAGATCCAAATCGGTCGGGATCGAGCATCCCGAGGTGGATATCGTCCGGATTTGGGAAAAAGTGCTCGAAGGCGCATCGGCGGAGCAGGCGCAGGACTTCGCCGTCGAGTTCGAAATCCTCTCCAATCCGACCTACCCGATGCCGAATCTGTCCGATGTGCTGACGGCCTGTCGCAAAAGCAACGTGCGAATGGGGCTGATTTCCAATGCGCAGTTTTACACGCCGCTGCTATTCAAATGGTTTCTACATGCCGATACCGAAGATCTCGGTTTTGATACGCGCCTGGTGTTTTACTCCTACCAGCACGGTCATGCCAAGCCGGGCGGTCATCTTTTCCGCCTGGCAGTCGAACAGCTGCGCCAGATGGAGATTAAGACCGCCGAAGTGTTGTATGTCGGCAACGACATGCTCAACGATATCTACCCGGCAAAGCAGGCAGGCTTCTTGACCGCCTTGTTTGCCGGCGATGCGCGCTCTTTGCGCCTGCGAAAAGACGATCCGCGCTGCAGATCCCTTACCTCCGATCTAGTCGTCACCGACCTGATCCAGCTGATCCCGTACCTGCCGAATCCTTCCTAATAATATGTCCGGCGTGACTATCATAAGATGGCAACGGTAAAAGCCCAATTTCCAGGCAGGTCTTTATGCTTCAAGAAGCGCTCCGGCAGGACGCCGCAGCGATGGCGGGAAGTAGCGCAATTCTTCAGCTGACGTGAAAGTTGGGCTTCTTTCGGAGCCATCATTCTTTCACACGCTCCACGTACTGGCCGGTTCGGGTGTCGATGCGCACCTTTTCCCCCTCGCCCACAAACGGTGGAACCTGAATTTCATACCCGGTTTCCAGGGTGGCTGGTTTGCTGTCGCCGGAGGCCGTATCACCCTTGGCCCAGGGATCGGCCTTGACGATGCGAAGCTCCACGAATATCGGCAGGGTGACCTCGATGGCCTTTCGATCAAAAAGCAGCACGGTGCAGACCGTGTTCTCCTTGAGGAAGTTTTTGGCCTCTCCCACCTGCTCTGCTGTCAAAAAATCCTGGTCATAGGTGGACGTGTTCATGAAGCAATACTGATCGCCATCAAAATAGAGGTATTCCATGTCGGTTTCTTCGAGATCGGCTTCATTGAATTTTTCACCGGATCGATAGGTTCGATCGAACTGGGCGCCGGTAATCATGTTCTTCAGCTTGCACTTATAAAGCGCCTGACCTTTGCCGGGTTTGACAAAATCGAACTGCACGATCACATACGGATCCCCGTCGATTTCGATTTTCAGGCCTTTTCGTAAATCCGAAGTGTCTAACATGGTATCGATTTCTCCTTTTCTGCGCGCTCCGGCTGCATGCTGCGCACGGTTTGAACCAATGCCTCGACCTTGGCCGGATCTTTTTGAAATCGGATCAGGCTCCCGTCGGGTCCGACCGCGTTGGTGCCGGTGCAGCTGTCCACACCCGCGGGCCGCACGGCTTCTATCGCTCTGGCTATGTTGTCGGGTCCGATTCCGCCCGCCAGAATCACGGGGATACGGCTGGCCTCAACCAGCCGGCGAGCCATTTGCCAGTCACAGGTGCGGCCGGTAATACCGACGAATCCGGCAACCGGCTGCTGTCCATCGACGGATATGTCCGCACCGGCTGCGTCAACCACCAGCGTATCGGTCAGAAACCAGTCACTGGCCGGCTCGAAAATGGCGGCCAGTTCCAGTGTCGGCACGACAGAGCTATGCCCGTCAAGCCCGATGGGAATGGTGCGCATCACCTCGATGTCGGGAAACCGCTCCTTCACCTTTTGCTGCAGCTGCACATAGCCGCTAACGGCATCCGACAGCCCGTCAGAGGAGGTAAGTGTCTGACAGAAGTGGACGATGTCCGGCCGGTAGTACTCCAGGGAAAGCAGGATCGACTCCAGCCGGTTGAACAGCGGAATCAGGCTGCTGCGCGCCCCGCCCGACTGAACGACGCGCACGGTTTCCCTGAGTTGCGGAACCCGCCATTCTGATTCGGAGAGCACCACGCTGCCGATGTGGTCCACCCCGATGGCCGCCATCTTCTCGGCCTCGGCAGGAGACTGAATTTCATAGATTTGGATTATCATTTAAATGGGTTGCGATCCAAAGGCCGCAACGCTTTGCGCAGGTTCCAACCAAATTATTGTTTGACATTTTCAGGGGGCTCTACCATATTCAGCCTGTTTTCACAATACAATCGTTACCTCGCCTATTGCAGGCGCAAGGTGTTGCGCATGATTCTGATCATCGACTTCGGCTCCCAATTCAACCAGTTGATCGCCCGCCGCGTCAGGGAAAACCGGGTATACTGCCAGATCGAACCTCCGGACATCACTATTGCAGCTGTCCAGGAACTTGAGCCGCAAGGCATCATTTTGTCCGGCGGCCCATCGAGCATCTACGAAAAGAACAGTCCGAAAATGGACAAGGCCGTTTTCGATCTGGGCATCCCCATACTCGGCATCTGTTACGGTATGCAATTCATGGTTGATGCGCTGGGTGGGAGCGTCCAGCAGGTTAAAAAACGCGAGTACGGGTTTGCCCAGCTGACCGTCAAACGCCCGATCGGCGTCCTAAAAGAGGCAAGCCGGCAGACCCAGTGCTGGATGAGTCATGGAGATTCCATCGTCGAGCTGCCTTCCGGGTTTGCACTCA
>JAHEIV010000322.1 GCA_024639205.1 Deltaproteobacteria bacterium
GGCCGGGCACCTATCGACAGAAATCGTTCCCGCAACATTGCCGCAACGCAAGCGGCGCGTGTTTGACGAGGACTTGCCTGCCGGCCATACCGGACCGCCCGGGATCGCAGCTCAAAAAGCAAAACCCGGCCGGCGGCCGGCAGATCAGGCAAACTGCGTGCCGGCGCTGCCCTCCACCGCCGCTTCGATCTGCTCTATCGAGCAGATCACCGCCCGATTGCCCCGGGTTTCGACAAACTCAACCGCCGCTTCGATCTTCGGACCCATGGAGCCGGCCGGAAAATGCCCCGCCGTCAGCTGCCGGCGGGCCTCGGCGGCCGACAGCCGCTCCAAAAAGACCTGCCCCGGTTCTCCGAAGTTCAAAAAAACGCCCTTTACGTCGGTGGCGATTACAAAGATATCGGCCCCAACCTCTTCTGCCAGCCGGGCGCTGACCAGGTCCTTGTCGATCACCGCATCCACGCCGCAAAAAGAGCGGCCCTCGCGAATCACCGGTATGCCGCCGCCACCGCAGCAGATGACGATAAAATCCATTTCGATGAGCCGGCGGATTTCGCGCTTTTCAACAATGGTCACCGGCCGGGGCGAGACCACCACCCGCCGATAGCCTTTGGGCGTTTTGCGAGTCGGATACGGCAGTCGGGCGGCCTCCTCGGCGCTGTACACCGGGCCGATGGGCTTGGTGGGATTTAAAAATGATGGGTCGTTTTCATCCACCACCACGTAGCTGATCAGGCTCACCAGCGGTTTGGCGTCAATGCCCAGCTCCATCAGCTGGCTGTCCAGGCTCGACTCGATCATGTAGCCGATCTGCCCCTGGGTCTGGGCCACCAGGATCTCCAGCGGCAGCCGGGGCACCTGATCGCTGCTTTCCTGCTGCAGCAGCAGGTTGCCCACCTGCGGCCCGTTGCCGTGGGTGATAATGATCCGGTAGCGCCGCGACAAACGAGCGATCTGGCCGATCGGCACGGCCAGGTTTTCAAACTGCTGTTCGACCGTGCCCTGCTCGCCCTTGCGGATCAGGGCGTTGCCCCCCAGCGCCACCAGCAGGATCTTTTTTTTGTCTGCCTTTACCATATTCTTTTCAACCCGGTACCATCGCGGTGCGATGCGCTGCTAACGCGGCACAACACAGCGCCTGCAGCTTCTATTTTTTGTCCAGTTTTTCCAGCAGCACTTCTTCCAAGGTGGGGTGCTCATAATCCCGGTACTCGTAGCGCACCCGCAGGGTCGGCTTGTCGATCTTTAAAATCCGCGGCAGGTGGATCGGTGTGGCAAACAGCACCAGATCGCAGTCCGCACTGGCAATGGTCTGCTCCAGGTCGTTGATCTGCCGGGCGCTGTAGCCCATGGCCGGCAGCACCCGGCCGATGTGCGGATACTTGGCATACGTGGCGATAATGCTGCCCCGGGCGTACGGGCGCGGGTCCACGATCTCGCCGGCCCGGTGCTGCCCGGCGGCGATGATGCCGGCCCCGAACGGCATATCACCGTGGGTGAGCGTCGGGCCGTCTTCGACCACCAGCACCCGCTTGCCGGCGATCAGCCCCGGCTGGCTCACCAGCACCGAGGACTCGGCCAAAACGGCGGTCGCCTTGGTAGCAAATTTTCGAATGTTTTGCAGCACCTGCTCCACTTTTTCCGGCGGGGCGGTGTCGACCTTGTTGACCACCGCGATGTCGGCCATCAGCATGTTGGTCTCGCCCGGGTAGTAGAGCCGCTCGTGGCCGGCCCGATGCGGGTCGAACAACACGATGTGCACATCGGGCACGTAAAAAGGCGTGTCGTTGTTGCCCCCGTCCCAGACGACAACATCGGCCTCTTTCTCGGCCGCTTTTAAGATCTTGCCGTAGTCGATGCCGGCATAAACGATAATGCCCTGGTCCACCAGCGGCTCGTACTCCTCGCGCTCTTCGATGGTGCAGCGGTTGGTCTCAAAGTCGCCGTAGGCGGAAAACCGCTGCACCTCCTGTTTCCGCAAATCCCCGTAGGGCATCGGGTGGCGCACCGCCACCACGCGCTTGCCGTGTCCCTTCATGATCTCGCAGACCTTGCGGGTTGTCTGTGACTTGCCGCAGCCGGTGCGCACCGCGCACACGGCGATCACCGGCTTTTTGGACCGCAGCATCGTGTAGGTGGCCCCGATCAGCGTAAAATCCGCCCCTTCGGCCATGCACACCGAGGCCTTGTGCATCACCTCCGCGTGGGTGACGTCGCTGTATGAAAAGGCCACCAGGTCCACCCGGTGCTCGCGGATCAGCTCGGCCAGCTGCTCTTCGGGATAGATCCGGATGCCGTCCGGGTACATCTTGCCGGCCAGCTCCGGCGGATACTGGCGCCCCTCGATGTCCGGTATCTGGGTGGCGGTAAAGCCGATCACGTTGTAGCGGGGATTGTCCTTGAAGTAGACGTTGAAATTGTGAAAATCCCTGCCGGCAGCTCCCATGATGATGACTTTTTCGATCATCGATGTCTCCTTCGGTTTTGAATTTTTTCCAAGTATACGGGCAAACCCCGGATCGTTCAAGTCCAATGACGATGCCCAGACAAGGCTTCGACAGGTATGTCGATCACAGCGCTTGGTCCGGTCAAGCATAATCGAAAAGTGTTACAAGGCTTTTGGAACCAGCGGCGGGAAATTCGGGCGGTTCAGCGCACCAGCGCATCCAGGGGACTGACCACCCCCCGGCCGCTTCGGCCCAGCACATGGGTGTAGATCATGGTGGTGCTGACATCGGAATGGCCCAGCAGCTCCTGCACGGTTCGGATGTCATAGCCGCTTTCCAGCAGATGGGTGGCAAAGCTGTGCCGCAGCGTGTGCGGGCTGACCCGTTTGGGCAGCTCGGCTTTTCTGGCGGCACGTTTGATAGCGCGCTGGACCGTGGTGGCATGGATGTGGTGGCGTCGCACCTTGCCGCTGCGCGGATCGACCGAGAGCCGATTGGAAGGAAACACGAACTGCCAGACCCAGTCCCGCTCTGCGGAAGGATACTTTCTTGCCAGACTCGACCAGACATAGACCCCGTCTGAGCCGTTCTTCAGATCCTTTTGCAGAAGCGCTTTGGCCGAACGGACCCGCTCGGCGAGTCGGTCGCGATATTTTTCCGGCAGCATCGTCATACGGTCTTTACCGCCCTTGCCGTTGCGCACGACGATTTGATTTCTTTCGAAATCAACGTCTTTGATCCGCAACCGGATGCACTCCATCAGCCGCAGTCCCCCACCGTACAGCAGGCCGGGAATGAGCCGATCCGCATCGGATAGCGCAGAGAAAAGTCGCTGTACTTCACTGCGCGAAAGAACAACGGGCAGTTTTGGCCCTCGTTTGGCGCGAACGAAATCCGCAAAGTCACCCGGGTCTTTTTCCAGCACCTGGGTGTACAGAAAAACCAGTGCATTGAGGGCCTGGTTTTGTGTGCTGGCGGCAACGGACCGTCCGCCGGCTAGATATGACAAGTATTGTTTGATGTGCTCTGTGCCCAGCTCTTCAATGGGCTTGAGCCGATGAAAGCCAAGAAACCGCCGGACCCAGCCGACATAGGAATGCTCTGTTTTAAAGGAGTAGTGTCGCACCCGGATTTCGGTCCGCAGGTCGTCGAACAGGGCGTGATACTGTTTATTCTGCCCTGCCCGGTCGTCAGCCACATCCGAAAACCGGTATTTATGTGCCGATCGGCGCTGAGCCAAGGCGGGTATCTTCAGCTCGCGCTGAAAGATGTCCGCATACAGAATCTCCAGCGCTTCCCTGGCCTGGTGAACCTGCCATTGCTGAATGCCCTGTTGGTTCTGCAGGGACCGCAGGTACGCCTCAGCGTCTTCATCCGTGCGCTCACGCAAGGGTTGTCCCCTGATCGCCATGGCGTATCTTTCCGCCCACCGGACGTACCATTGGATCGATTTTTCGGGCACACCACGCCTTTTCAGCACGTTGCGATAGGTGTCCCAGAAATGTTTTACGCTTTCGGGCATTTGCATTGAAATCTGGATGAGTTAAGGGGGAAAGTTTAAACGGGGGGAAGACTACCTGTCTATTTTTCACAGATTTTCGGATTTGTCAATCAGGAAAATACGGTGACCTATCGAAACGTGCCGGCAGAACAAGTAAAATCTACATTGCCAGGCCATCGTCCTACTTACTGATGGTATTGCCACTGTGCATGATCTCCTCCACAATTTCAAAGTAAATCGAGCAAAAGTTCAAATACTTTGACTATTTAGTACTTTTACATCAT
>JAHEIV010000011.1 GCA_024639205.1 Deltaproteobacteria bacterium
GACTTCAAGCAATTCCGGGTAAAGGTTTTATCCCGGAATTGCTTGAAGTCCGCGGGGAGGTCTATTTAGGACACGAAGGGTTCAGAAACCTGAATGCCGAACGGTTGGAGGACGATTTGCCGCCGTTTGCCAATCCGCGCAACGCGGCTGCCGGATCGCTGCGCCAGCTCGATTCATCCATCACCGCCAGAAGGCCGCTGGAGATATTCTTTTACGGTATCGGCCGGGCCGAAGGCACCGATTTGGACTCCCATTGGGAGGTGTTGGTGCTGCTAAAATCGTTGGGCCTGCGGATCAACCCACACACAAAAGCGCGCCTGTCACTGGATGAGGTGCTTGCCTATTGCCGGAAACTGGAATCAAAACGACACGAGCTCCCCTACGATATCGATGGGGCAGTAGTAAAGGTGGATCGCATCTCCTACCAAAAACGACTGGGTGCGACCTCACGAAGTCCTCGCTGGGCGATGGCTTACAAGTTTGCCGCAGTCCAGGCCACCACTACGATCGAAACGATCGAAGTGCAGGTTGGTCGGACCGGTGCGCTGACGCCGGTGGCGCACCTGCAGCCGGTGCAGATCGGCGGAGTGACGGTCAGCCGCGCCACCTTGCACAATGAAGACGAGATCCGTAAAAAGGGAATCCTCATCGGCGACACGGTTCTGGTGCAGCGTGCCGGTGATGTGATACCCGAAGTGGTAAAGGTCATTTTATCCCGACGCAGCGGTGTCGAGACCGCTTTCAATATGCCCGCCCGCTGCCCGGTTTGCAACGCAACGGTCGTGCGACCCAAAAAAGAAAAAAGCGATGACCTCGAGGCCGCTCGTCGATGTATCAACGCGTCCTGTCCTGCCCAGGTAAAAGAGCACATCAAGCATTTTGCATCCAAGGGTGCTTTCGATATCGACGGGATGGGGGATAAGCTGGTTGAGCAGATGGTGGAACGCGGTTTGCTGCGTTCCTACGCCGACATTTTCGAACTGCAGACAGCTGCCATCGAGGGCCTCGAGCGGATGGGGCCCAAGTCGGCTCAAAATCTCATCGAAGCGATCGAGGCGAGCAAATCGATCGATTTTCATCGCTTTATTTTCGCACTCGGCATTCGCCATGTCGGTGAACATGCGGCCAGGATACTGGCAAAGACATTCAGCCATGTTGACGATCTGATGCACGCTTGCCGGGAAGACCTGGAGAAGATAGAAGGTATCGGCCCGATTGTCGCCGGCAGCATTCGCAACTTTTTTGAGCGGACCGATAACCGCCGAGCTGTCGCGAGACTGATCCATCGGGGAGTCCGACTGCGTTACCCGGCCGGATCAACGCCAGGCCGACTGGCCGGAAAGGTGTTCGTGCTGACCGGGGCGCTCAAAAACATGACTCGACGGCAGGCCGGCGAGCGAATAACAGCAGCCGGCGGTAAAGTCAGCAGCGCAGTCGGCCCCCGAACGGACTACCTGGTTGCCGGTGAATCTCCCGGCTCCAAGCTGCAAAGCGCCCGGAAGCGGGGTGTTGAGATTATAGACGAAAACCAGTTGGAAGAACTTTTACAGCCCGAACCGTAACAACGTTCTTGC
This sequence comes from Deltaproteobacteria bacterium, assembly GCA_024639205.1. Taxonomy (GTDB): domain Bacteria; phylum Desulfobacterota; class Desulfobacteria; order Desulfobacterales; family SG8-13; genus SG8-13. The sequence goes on from JAHEIV010000011.1 coordinate 1,575, forward strand.
AGGCAAGGGAGGTGCCCATGGCAGATAAGGCAAGCGCGCATGCCATCATCACCGGCATTGTCCAGGGGGTGTTTTTCCGAATGGAAACCCAACGTGCGGCAGAGCTGCATGGGGTCGACGGTTGGGTGAGAAACAAGCGTGACGGCTCAGTGGAGGCGGTCTTTGAGGGCGACAAGACAGATGTGGACGCTGTACTCGACTGGTGCAGACAAGGCCCGCAGCGGGCGGTCGTTCACGATGTAGTAGTTGAATGGCTGGAATATACAGGGGAATTTGGGGGATTTGAAATCACATACTAGAAAAAACGGCCTGGGATCTGAAAGTATCCAGGCCGTCTTCTTTTATATTCTGATTGAGCTGCTTACACTGCGTCGCGCAGCTTCTTGCCGGGAGTAAATTTAACCGCGTTTCGGGCTTTGATCTTGATGGCCGCGCCTGTCTGGGGATTGCGTCCTTTTCGGGCTTTGCGACGCACTTTGGAAAAAGTGCCGAAGCCGACCAACGTTACCTTGCCGTCTTTTTTCTTCAGAGCCTTGGTGATGCCGTCGATCGCGGAATCAAGGGCTGCGTTCGCAGCAGCCTTTGAAATACCGGCATCTTTCGCTGCTTTTTCTACGAGTTCTGCTTTTGTCATGATGTCTTTCCCCCTCTTTTGGTAGTGGTTGATTGCGATTACTGCCAACAGCCAACGCTTGGTGTCGTAAGCTTGGTGTCGCACTATGACTGTCAATATAAAAGGAAATCCTTCATTGTCAACAGATAATCTTTAACTGGCGCTGTTTTTTCGTGATCCTCCCTGAAGAGCCGCTAATGTTAAATCATTGCAGCTGCAGGGCGTCAGAAAAGTGCATCCACAAACGCTTCGGGTTCAAACACCTGCAAATCATCGATCTTTTCTCCAACACCGATATACTGCAGCGGGATATCCAAAGATCGGTAGATGCCCACCACGATACCGCCTCTGGCTGTGCCGTCCAGCTTGGTCAGTGCAATGCCGGTCACCCCCAGGGCATCGTTGAACATCCGGGCTTGCGATAGCGCATTTTGCCCGGTAGTGGCGTCCAGAACCAGTAAGATTTCATTGGGGGCTCCGGCAATCTGCTTGGCGATGGACCGCTTCACCTTTTTCAGCTCTTCCATCAGATTGACCTTGGTGTGAAGCCGTCCGGCCGTGTCGACCAGCACGACATCCGCCTTTCTGCCAATCGCCGCTTTTATCGCGTCAAAGGCAACTGCTGCCGGATCAGCACCGTCCCGGTGCCGGACAATGTCTGCCCCGGAGCGCTCTGCCCAAATTGTCAACTGCTCAATGGCCGCTGCCCGAAACGTATCAGAGGCGGCGATGAGTACTTTTTTGCCATCAGCAGCATACCGGTTGGCCAGTTTGCCGATCGTAGTGGTTTTACCCACGCCGTTTACACCGACCACCATCGCCACGAACGGTTTGGTGTCGATCTGCAGTGGGGCTCTGTGGCGCGCTTCGAACAAAGTGAGTATCTCGGATTTCAACAAAGCGGCAAGCGCCTGGGCGTCCTGAATGCTCGATGCCCTTGCCGATATCTTATTGAGCAGATCGATTGTCGACTCGACACCGATGTCCGCTGTAATCAGCAGCTCTTCCAGCTCTTCCAGTTGCTGTTCATCGAGTCCCTTTTTGCGGGCAAACAGATCCTCGATATCGGTGGTGAGCATCTGTCGGGTTTTGGACAATCCGCGGCGCAACCGATCGAACAATTTACCTTTGCCGGCAGCAACTTCTTTCGAGCCGCTTGCATCGATGTTGCCGCCGGCAGAGGATGTCGAGGGTTCACTGGCACGCGGGTGGGGCGGTATGTGTGAATCCGAGGTGTTGTTCACGAAGTGTTTCCGGTCTCGCGTTGTTGCATGGCTGCTATTGCAGGTTTACCGATACGACCTTCGATATGCCCCTGGTTTCCATCGTTATGCCAAACAACATGTCGGCAAATTCCATCGTCCGCTTGTTGTGGGTCACCATCACAATCTGGGATTTTTCACCGATAAGCTTCAGCAGGTTGCTGAAACGATGAACGTTAGCATCGTCGAGAGGGGCATCGATTTCATCCATCAGGCAAAAAGCGGTCGGCTTGAGCAAGAACAGCGAGAATATGAAAGCGATGGCCGCCAAAGCTTTTTCACCGCCGGACAGCAGGCTCATCCGTGTCAATTTTTTACCCGGCGGATGAATCATGTACTCCACCCCCGTCTCCTGGGGGTTGTCCGGTTGGGTGAGAATCAATTGGGCCGATCCGCCTTCGAACAACCGCGGGAAAACTTTTCCCAATTGTTCGTTGACCTTGTGGTAGGTCTCCATGAACCGCTGCTGGGTGATATGGTTGATTTTACGAATCACCCGATGAAGATTCTCAATGGCTTTTTGAAGATCTTCGCGCTGCTCGGACAAAAAGTCATATCTTGATTTGAGCTCCTCATATTCATGAATCGCCCCAAGGTTCACATCGCCGATGGCTGCGAGTTTCCGCCGTACATTCTCCAGCTCGCTTTCCAGTTCGTCTGTGCAAGTCTTCGCGCCCGAGGGCGGTTCTTTTTCTTTCAGGATTTCTTCCAGCTCAGAGCGGTGTTCGTCTATCGATTTGCCGTAATGCTCCTGCAGGCGGCCGGCAATGTTGTCCCGCTTGACATTGCGCTGTGTCTGTTCGATCTCGAGGATACGGACTTTTTGCTGAATCGCTTCCCGCTTGCCCTGCAGCTCGGATATGGTCTGATCGCTGTCCTTTAACCGGGCATCGATACTGCTGAAGTCGGCTTCGTCGGTTTCCAGCGTTTGCTCGACTCTTTTCAGCCGTTCATAAAACCCGGCAAGGGTAGACTCATAATCCTGAACTTTTTGTTGCGAGGAGATTCTACGCTGCTTCTTGCGTTCGATCTCTTTTGAAAGTTGATCGAGTCTGGTGCGTCCGTCCAGCTGAAATTCTTCCAGCCGCCGCAACGTATTGCTGCTGTTTTCGAGCCGGGCATGCAGGGTGTTTAGGCCGAGCTTCAGATCGACGGCATGCTGGTTGTATTCGTCCATTTCTGTTGAGGTCCGATCCATGTGCGTGGTCTTTGCGGCCACATCCTTTTCAGCTGCCTCAATTTCGCGGTTGACCTCGGATAAGAGCTCCTGGTGGCGGGCAATTTCATCATCGATGTCACTTTCTTCGCCAATAAGTTGCTCCTTTTCGAGTTCGACGATCTCCAGATGTCGCAGAACATGTTTTAATTCTTCGGATACACGGTAGAGCTCCTTGTCGGCATCGGTGCGCTCATCTTCCGCTGACCGCTTTTGTTCAGCCAGTTTCTGCAACTCGTTTTCAATGGTGCGCACTTCCTGTTCGAGGGTCTGCAAAGCGCTCTGTTCGTTTTCCAGCTGTTGATCCAGCGCTTCGATCTGTACCTGCAGATCCTTCAGCTCCTGTTTCTTGGCCAGGATTCCGGAAAGATTTTCCTGGCTGCCACCCATCATGATGCCCTGCCGGGAGACCATGTTGCCCTGTTTGGTGACCACGCTCAGGCGAGCTTCGTTTTGGTTGAACAATTCCATGGCCTGCTGAATGCTGTCGGCAACAATGACGTGGCCGATAAGACCGGCAGCGATCTTTTCGTAGCCGGCGGTGATCTTCACATGCTTCAGCAGCAGATCATAGCCATTGGGTGACACTTGCCGGTTTTCATCGATGTCGGCGACCGTTTCGACCGGGATGAAACCGCTGCGCCCGGCAACTTGCGCTTGCAGGTATTCAATGGCCTCGATCCCGGTCGCTGAATCACGAACAATGATGTATTGCAGCGACTCTCCCAGGGCAGCTTCGACTGCCGTTTGAAATTCCGGTTCCGATTCGATCACATCGGCCAGCAAACCGATGATTCGGTTTTGCTTTTGATCATCGGATGCGCCCGCGGCTGCGTCCGGACTCGGTTCAACCGGTTGCCGGGATGCACCCCGGCCGACCGCTCCGAGGTGTTCGGCTTTCATTACGGCCTGAACGCCTTCCCGGTACCATTCGAAATTGTCCTCCATTTTCTTGAGTGTGGAAAACTTCGAGCGCACGTTGTTGAGCTCGAACTCCAGGGTTTGCACTTTTTTTACCTGGCGTGCAAATGCCTGCCGTTTTTCGTCATACCGGCGGCGTGTTTTTTCCAGTTGTCGGGCCAGGGTCGTGATCTGTGCTTTGAGCTGCTTAACCCGCAGTTGAGCAGCGGTTTTGCTATCGCCACATTCGTCTGCCTTTTTACGGGCCGCGCAAGCTTCCCCGGAGATTCTCTTCAAGCGTTTTTGAAGATTTTCCCTGTTGTTGGACGCATTCTGGTGGATGTTTTTGTAGCGCGCTTCCCGGGCCATCTGGTCCATCAGTGTCGCCCTGCTGTTCTCCAGCTGATCACCAGCTTGATCCAGTCGTGCTTTGATGTCTCCTGCCTGCTCCTGTTGCTGTTTTAGCTCGGCCTGGGCAGCTGTCAAACGGGTGTGAAGGCCATCGGTTTCCTCTTTTGCTGCTTCTATTTCCGAAGCGATCTTCCGGTTCTTATCCGACAGTTCTTTAAAGTTGAGCTGCAGCTCTTTGGTTTCTCCTTCGATTCGTTCGATGTCTTTGCGCAAATGATCCAGATCGTTTTCCGTGCGGTCGGTGTCGCGCAGCAGATCGTAGCGGTTCGATTTCTGGGCACCGATCTCCTGGTCCTTCTGCCAGCGCTTTAACTTGATATCTTCGACAGCGGCATCGAGCTGCTTCAACCGGGACGAGTGCCCCAGTTCCGCATCCTGCAATTCCTGCAGCAGGCGTCCGGTGTGGTCTATTTGGACGGTCAAATCTGCATACTGGTGCAGACCCAGGCGAATGTCGAGCTCTTCTACCTTTTGACGCTGAAGTTTGTAACGTTCCGCCTTGCGGGCTTGACGCTTGAGTCCGCCCATCTGACGCTTGATTTCGGTGATGATATCGGACACCCGAAGCAAGTTGTGGTTGGTCGATTCAACCTTGCGCAGGGCTTCGTTTTTGCGGTTTTTGAACCGTGTCGTACCGGCTGCTTCCTCGATGAAATAACGGCGTTCTTCCGGTCCGGCATCAATGATTGCGCCGATGTTGCCTTGCTGGATGACAGCGTACGATTTTGAACCGACTCCGCTGCCCAGAAACAGGTTGTGAATATCTTTCAGCCGGCACGGCTGTTTGTTGAGGTAATAGGCACTTTCTCCCGAGCGATACAGGCGCCGGGTGAGCATGATTTCGGTAAACTCTCTGAGTTCTTCCGGTGCCGAACCGTTGTCGTTGGCGACCGTCAGGGTCACTTCCGCCATATTCAGGGGCGGTTTCCCATTGGCGCCTGAGAAAATTACGTCTTCCATCGATTTCCCGCGCAACTGCTTGACACTCTGCTCTCCCATCACCCAGCGCAGTGCGTCGACGATATTACTCTTTCCACAGCCGTTCGGGCCCACGATGGCGGAGATGCCTTCCGGGAACTCGATACGGGATTTTTCGCAAAACGACTTAAACCCTGCTATTTCAAGACGCTTGAGTTTCATCTAACTATCAACTCCTGATTTGAATTCCCCTCATCCACTGCCCGTGGGATCATTCAAATTTATCCTGAAAACAATAGCAGGATAGCGGTGAATTGTAAAGCCAAAAACACTATGGGGGGTGGTTTTTTGTATTTTGCCATACAACATGTGGTATGAAAATCGGTCATCCGTTCACTACCGGGGTGGCGGATATTCGGAAATTATGATAGGAAACCCCGAATCGAAAGGGTTCCGGCAGCCCGGAGGCAGAAAGTGCACTTTTTTCCAACCATCCGCAGATACTGGTTTATGATCGGCCTGGTGGCGGTCTTTGTCCTCACCGTCGCAGACGCCAGCCGGACGATATCCGGCTTCGGTCAATGGATCGCTGCGCATGGCGGACCGAATACTGTCATCGTGCTGATCTTCCTTTTTTCGGGATTAATGCTCGACCCGCGCCAGGTGCGGGCCGGCTTGCAGAATACGCCCGGAACCTTGATTACCCTGGCAATGATTTTCGTGGTTTCGCCGATCGTTGCCGCCCTGCTCAGCCTTATCCCCATGGAAACCGGTGTGATCATCGGATTGTTTATTGTTGCGGTTATGCCCTCGACGCTGAGCAGCGGCGTTGTGATGAGCGCCGCCGCTGGAGGCAATGCGGCGCACGCCCTATTTGTGACTGTGCTGGCCAACATCTTGTCGGTATTCGTCATTCCGGTTTCTCTTTCGCTTCTGCTGGTTCTGGTGGGCAACCAGACCAGCGTTGTCATCGACAAATGGAGCATCATGTTCAAGCTCGGCAGTTTGGTTCTGCTGCCGCTTGCCGGCGGGGTAATTCTTAGTCGGATGGGCGGGTATCGGGTGCAGCGGTTGCATCCGGCGATGCAGCTGCTGAACCAGTTGCTGGTGCTGAGCATCATCTGGATGGGTTTGTCTCAGACCCGACAGGCCATCATCACAAGCGGCGAATCCCTTGCGGTCGTTGTTTTGGTAGCGTTTTTGTTTCATGCGCTCCTGTTGGCGCTGGCGGCCCTTGCGGTTCGTTTTTTCAAGCTTGGGCGCGGCCGTCGGGAAAGTCTTTTTTTCATCGGGGCACAGAAAACCCTTCCCCTGTCCATCATCGTGCAAGTTTCCCTGTTTGCTTCGTTTGGGCTGGCGCTGGTTTTCTGCGTAGTGCATCACATCATTCACTTGATGATGGATGGATACCTGGTGGGAAGGCTGCGGAACTAAGAAATATTGAACCCGGCCTTGGGTCGCGAGCCGCAAAAGATACGACCGCAAAAAAAACGAAATGTAACATCCGAAATATGAATCACGATCGAATCCGAAGCCCACAGGAAGAAAAGGTCAGATTTTTTTGAACCTGTGCTTTCGCTCCCACTGCGAAGGTTGCGGAAAAACAGATGCCCTCCGACAGCGGAAAAACAAAAGTCCTCCGGCAATGAATCAGGAAACCTCCCCGACCCTTCGAAGAACTCCTATTTGATTTACAAATTTCGGATTGTTAGCCCGGTGGAGCGAATCGATGCAGAAACGTTTGTGTGCGGAGGCAGTCTATAAAATCTGGCTCAGGAACAACTTGGTGCGGTCATGGGTTGGGTTTTTAAAGAAATGCTCCGGCGTGCCGACCTCCACCACGCGGCCCTCGTCCATAAAAATTACACGATCGGCGACCTCCCGGGCGAAACCCATTTCGTGAGTCACAACGATCATGGTCATTCCTTCCTTGGCCAGGGTTTTCATTACGTCGAGCACCTCTCCGATCATCTCCGGATCGAGCGCGGAGGTCGGCTCATCAAACAACATGACCTTGGGATCCATGGCCAGCGCACGTGCGATGGCCACCCGCTGCTGCTGGCCGCCGGACAGCTGATCCGGAAAGACGTTGGCCTTGGCTTCGATCCCGACCTTTGTCAACAGCTGCATCGACCTATCCAATGATTTTTTTTTGGAACGGCCGCGTACCACACGCTGGGCGAGGGTGACGTTATCCAAAACGGATTTATGCGGAAAAAGGTTAAAGGATTGAAACACCATGCCCACTTCGGCCCGAATCTTGTTGATATTGGTTTTGGGATCGAGAATATCGACCCCATCGATATAAATGTGTCCGCTGGTGGCCGACTCCAGGTGGTTCAGGCACCGCAGCAGGGTGCTTTTGCCGGAGCCCGAAGGGCCGATTACCACGACGACGTGACCCGCAGCGATCTCGACTGTGACATCCATGAGAGCCTCCACCGGCTCGGGGATGTAGAATATTTTGCAGACGTCTTTGACTTTAATCACGTGGTCAATGTTCTCCTCTCCAGGTATTGGACAAACATGGACAAGGCAAAGGTCAACACCAGATAGAGAATGGCGCAGGTGAAAAACATCTCAAACGGGTTGAGCTGTGTGGTGATGACCTCACGGGTCGCTTTGGTCAGCTCCCGGACGGCAATGATTCCCAGCAGGGAAGAGTCCTTGATCAAACTGATGAATTGACCGGCCAGCGGCGGCAGGATGCGGCGCATGGCCTGGGGCATGATAATGTAGCGCATGGCCTGCGGGTATGTCATTCCCAGAGACCGGGCGGCTTCCATCTGACCCCGGTGGATGGACTGAATACCGGCTCGGACGATTTCGGTTACATAGGCCCCGGTGAAGCAGGCCAGGGAGGCCACTCCGTACCAGATGCTGGGGATTTCTCTGATGTGGTAGGATATCAGCAGCCGGTTGATCATGGTGCCGAGTACAAAGTACCAGATGAAAATTTGAACCAGCAGGGGCGATCCGCGGATGATTTCGACATATGTGATGGCTGACCATTTGATGGCCGGGTTGTCCGATATGCGCGCAAGTCCGCCGATAACGCCGATGATGATCCCGAAGATGATCGAAAAGAGGCTGACTTTCAGGGTGATCCACACCCCCTGGAGCATGATACCGGGCCGCCATTCGGGGTATGTAGCCAGCGGATCGCCGGGGGAAACCAAATCGTTTTCCGACACCCGGATGTCGCCGGTAGGTACCGTGTAGACTTCTTTTTCTCCCACCCCCTCGACAGTGACGATCGCTTTGTCGCCTTCAGGACGGATACCGGTGACCGTCCCTTCGATTTCGGACGAGATTTCCACATGTTCCTTGTAAATGAAGGTGTTGGGCAGTTTGTACCATCCCCACACATAATCGATCCGCATTGTTGCGATGTAGATCGTCATAACAAGGGAAACAATAATCAGGACAAAGATACCGACCCAAAGGTAGTATCTGGCTTTCGGCATCGACCGTCGCACTGGCGTCATGTTCTTCACCCGCTGCGCTTTTCGTTCTTTGGTAACTGCAACTGCCGTTTATTCATCGGCCTGCAGCCATTGCTGTCGGTCAGGTCGGCAGCTCCCGAACTGCGGTAAGCACTGCCGACCTGCCTGCCACTTTGCGATTATTACGCCGTTATTGAACTTCTTTAATCCAGTCGGTGCTTGTGATCCACTTGTTGTAAATCCGATCGTAACGCCCGTCGTTTTTCAGCTGCCGCAAAAAGTTGTTCAGCCAGTTCATGAAATCCGGGTCTCCCTTGCGCACGGCCCATGCGAGCGGCTCGAAGGTAAAGGGCTCATCTAAAAAGATCAGCTTGCCTTCGCCCTGCTGGGCCATAAAGGTCGCACAGAACGGCAGGTCGTAGATCGTGGCGTCGGCCTTGCCGGTGAGCACTTCCAGCGCCGCTTCGGATTCCACCTCGAAGGACTTGTAGTTGGCCTTGGGGATCAGTCTTTTGATGGCCTGTTCACCGGTTGTCCCCAGCTTGGAAGTGACGGTGTATTTGGGGTCGTTCAGGTCCTTGTAGCTTTTGACTTTGCCGGCGTGTTTCTTGTTGAGCAGGATGGTCTGGCCGACGATGATGTAAGGATCGGCAAAGTTGACCTTCAGGTTCCGCTCCTGGGTGATGGTCATACCGCTGATGATGATGTCGAATTTCTTGGTGATCAGTGCCGGAATGATGCCGTCCCAGGCCGTGTTGACCGGAGCGAACTTCACCCCCATTGCCTTGGCCATTTCCTTGGCCACGTCCATGTCGAAACCGATAAAGTTCCCCTTTTTGTCGGCCATTTCAAAAGGAAGATAACCGGCTTCGAAACCGACCCGCAATTCGCCTCGTTCCAGAATTTCATTAATTGTGGACTTCTTTGCCAGGTTGATGTCGTCGCCGAGCGCACCCGGAGCGAACCCCAGGGCCGCAGCCATGAGAAGAGCCAAACCGATAAGTAATCCTTTTTTCATGTGGTACCCTCCTTCAACCGATTGGGGGCAATTTCACTTAAAGCCCCGCGTTAATACCAACAGCTAGTAAGATTTGCCTTCTTTCAACAGTTCCCGGAATACCATCCGTACATTGCAATCTTCACATTTCGGCATTTCTTCTTTCGTGATATAGACGATTTCGGTCCGTTTGCACTTCGGACAGACAATTTCAATTGCTTCCTTCTGATGCGCGGTCATGGAATTTCCATTCAATGAAGATGATTTACCGAATGAACGCTTGGCGATCCTTTGCTTCTAACCTATAAAATTAGAGTTGTAAAGTCCTGATTGAGCAAAGCGGCCGCCGGAGGATCGGCGCCCTTCACACCGAATATTTTGCGGCACCAGGAACCGCTTGACAGCCACAAGGGTTGAATCGTAGTGTTTGTTCAAACCTTCCAGGTTCAGAAAATCCTGAACAAACGCAAGGAGAGTGCGCATGGCCGAAAATCAGAATTCGAACGAAACAGAGCTGCTGCACCATTCCGAAGTTCGGGAAGTGATCCGTCCGGACAACGAGGTGCTGATGGAGCGTCGCAGCAGCAAACCGGAAATATGTCGAGTGTTTACCGCAGCTTCGACGGGTTTGAAGGAAGATCGTCGATATCGATTTGAAATCGACCGGGAAGCGCGCAAACAGCTGCCGGATATCATCGGCAATACGGTTCAAACCGTTGTGGCCGGCGCTTCGCCGGATCCCGATTCACTCAAACGGTACGGCCGCAGACGCAACATCGGGATTGTTTTTTCCGGTGGACCGGCCCCCGGCGGGCACAACGTCATTGCCGGGGTTTGGGATGCAGCCCACAAAGCAAACCCGCAAAATCGACTGCACGGTTTCATTCTCGGCCCGGACGGCATCATCGAAAACGAAGTCGTCGAGCTCGACCAGCAACGGGTGGATGCTTACCGAAACCTGGGCGGCTTTACCATGATCAAGACCGGCCGGACCAAGATCGATACGGCCGAAAAAATGTCTCTGACCCGCAAGACCTGCAAATCGCTGGGCCTGGATGCACTGGTGATCGTCGGCGGGGATGACTCCAACACCAACGCGGCTTTTCTGGCCCAGGAGCTTCTCGAGGACGGTGTGCAGGTGATCGGTGTGCCGAAAACCATCGACGGGGATATTCAGGTCAGAGACGCCGGGGGAAACGTCCTTTGTGCGATGTCCTTTGGATTTCACACCGCGGCACGCGCGTTTGCCGGCGCCATCAGCAACCTGTGCACCGACGCCAGCTCCGATGTAAAGTACTGGCATATCTGCAAGGTGATGGGACGGGTCGCCAGTCACCTGGCCCTGGAGGTGGCCCTGCAGACCCATGCAAATATGACGTTGATCGGTGAGGACCTGGCCGACTACATCGACCAGCAGCGGCTGGAAACAGCCGCCGGTCGCAGCGAAACCGATTTTACGGCTTACGGCATGACCCTGCGCCACCTTTCCCGCATCATCTGTGACGGCATCGTGCGCCGCGCGGCTGCAGGCAAGAATTACGGCGTGATCGTTATCCCGGAAGGCGTGCTGGAGTTCATCAACGAAATCCAGATGTTTATCATCAAGCTCAACACGATCATCGCCGAGTATAACGCCACCCGCGACATCGACTTTCACGGCGGCTTTCCGCTTCTCGAAGATAAAATGGAATACCTGCGGCGGCTGGCCCAGCGCTCTCGCGAGGACAGCTCCTTTACCATCTGGAACACACGCGATGACGACCTGTTCAACGATATCCCTGAATTTTTCCGGGAAGGGCTGCTGACCGAGCGAGACAGTCACGGGAATTTTCAGTTTTCACTGGTGGAGACCGACAAGGTGTTGATGGAGCTGGTCAAGGATTACCTCGGCATTTTGAAAGAGCAGGGTGTCTACCGGTTGGGTATCCATCGTCCGTACTACCGGAAGACCCTGAAGGCCGCCGGACTGGATCCGGAGGTTTATGGATCACTGCTGTTTGAAAACTACGGCGATGGAGATCTACTGTTGCGCAAACCGACGATCATCTCCATGAAAACCTTGGAGCAGGAGCTGGCCAAGAGCGAAGCGCTGAAAAACGGCGAAACGGTGCCAGCAGCCGTGGAAAAAATCTTCAAGAAATCGATGCCCGGCTTTAAAACCCAGACTCATTTTTACGGATATGACGGTCGGGGCAACGACCCCACCCGTTTTGACTGCAATTACGCTTACAATCTCGGGCTGACGGTCTTCAGCCTGATTGCCGGCGGCGCCACCGGTCAAATGGCGGCCATCAAGAATCTGGAGCTCGATTTTTCAGAATGGGAGCCGATCGGTGTGCCCATTGCTCCTTTGATGCATCTGGAGGAGCGCAAGGGCCGATTGGCGCTTGTTCTTGAAAAATCCGTTGTGGAAGTAGATTCGAATGCTTTCAGGGTAGTAAAAGCGATGCGGGAGAAATGGCTGGCTGCCGAACCGGGAGATGACGACTTCCGGCGGCCCGCACCTATCCAGATTTCAGGCGGCGGCGAAGAGGATCGCCCCCTGACCCTGAAGCTGAACGCGATCGGTTTGCACGAAAAAGATCAACCCGCGTGAGGGAACCGTCGTGACGCGTTGTTTTCGATGCGCGTTTAACGAGTGCCGGGCCGTCATTGTTTCAGCGAAAGACAAGTGCTACCGGCCCGCCCGATCCCTTTCCAGATTCCATGCCGTCCACGCGTCTTTTTCTTTTTCCGGTTCAAAGGCGGTGGGCTTGCCGGGTCTGCCGTCCGGTCCAATGTGCAGTTTTTGCAGCTTTCCCAGAATGATTTCTTCCCATTGCTTCTCGGACACTTCTTTGGGCCAGGAGACTTCTTTCTTCGGCCCGTCTTTCTCGAATACCACCGGCCCGACGGTCACTACCCCTTCATAAACCCAGATGTCGGTTCCGCGCTTCTCGGCGGTTCGCAGATCGTAGGTGGTTCCGCGCACACCGGCAACCGCCGTTGAGGTGACGGTACGGAAACTGCTGCCCGGCATTCCGATGGCGCTGGTTACGCGAGCCCACAGTTTTCCCAGCAAAAGACGGGCGGAGAAGCGCCGGGGCTTATCTCCGGAAAAAACAGAGGTATCGATCTGAAACAAGGTGTCGGGTGCGAGGCGCAGGATGGATCCTTCCGGCAGCGTCAGTTCCACATATCCATTTTTTCCGGTTCGGATGGTGTCGTTTACCTGCACCGTTGCTGTTTCCTGCAGCGGCTTCCATGGCTCGCTGCCGGATGCTCGATAGTCGACCCTGCCTTTGAGATAGGTAACTGCTGCTGCCTGATCTGCAGACGCCGGCGATGCATAGCAGATCAACACGACAGCGGCTGTCGACATCAATCGGGTGATGGTTTGCTTTTTGATCACGGGATTTCCCTATTTCAGCTCGATACTGACTTTGTTCGGAAGCAGGCCCTGCACTTCGATGGCGCGATCGTTGAACTTGTGGCGGCTTAGCTCATCGGCCAGGTTTTGGGCTGAACCCTGCAGATCGATATCCAGTTCGGCGACGCTGCCCTGCACGCTGCGCTGGTGGACGGCCTTCACGCCCCGCACATACTTGGGGAGCCAGGCCCTGAAGGCGATCAGTTCATTGTAGGTAGCGCCCTTTACCACTAGGGCCACATTGCGGGTTCCACCACTTTCGATCTTCCACTGGCGCAGGATTTGGTCCATCAGTTTCTTGCCCACCGTTCGAGAGGCTTCAGCCAGTGCTTTTGTATTGGCAGTGGTTGGATCGATAAATGGAACGGCGGCATGAGCGGTGGCGGCGCCAATGATTTCACCGGTGTCGGCTTTTAAGGCCCTCAGAGAGATATTGGCCTGCCCGGAATAAATACCCTGCATTTTGGCGCCCGTGCGAGCCTGCGCCTGGCCGAAGATCACCACTTGGGCATCGGTCAGATTGGCCAGCCCCCGCACCGTTTCCTGGTCACTGACCAGCGTCACCGGATCGACGACATCGATGCGGCCGGCAAGGGCCTGTCGGTCGACAAATTCGAACCCCTTGGCACGATAGGTTTCGATCAGCGCATTTTCAGCCACTCCCAGATTTGTGGCCGAAAGCATCGCGGCGCTGCTGCTCTCACCGCCGGTGCTGACCGAGCCCTCTTCGCGGATGGACTGTTCGGCGATCAATACCATCAACTTTGGCTTGTCCATGCGCCGGATCAGGTTTTTGATGGCCTGCAGCGAATCACTGAGCTTGTCCTCTCCGATCTGAGCGACGATAGTGACCTCGATCTCATTTCCCTTTTCAGATTCTGAAGTAACCTGGTAACGTTGAATGTATCCGCTGGCAAGACTCAATATACGGTCATCTATCAGCTGGTAGTTCCGGGTGATGGTTTCAACAGAGACCATGGTGCCCATCGCCTGCTCGACAGCTTTTCGCTGGGCATCCTCTATGGCCCG
>JAHEIV010000323.1 GCA_024639205.1 Deltaproteobacteria bacterium
GGTTCAGGCGTCCCATGGCGATGATGCAGCCGGGCATGTTCTTGTCGCAGCCCGGAATGGAGATGTTGGCGTCGTACCAGTGCGCGCGCATGACCGTTTCGATGGAGTCGGCAATCAGGTCCCGGGACTGCAGAGAATAGCTCATCCCTTCGGTGCCCATGGATATGCCGTCGCTGACACCGACGGTGTTAAAGCGCATCCCCACCAGTTCGGCGGCCGTCACACCTTCTTTCACTTGTTCAGCCAGGTCGTTGAGGTGCATGTTGCAGGTGTTGCCTTCGAACCAGACGCTGCAGATGCCCACCTGGGCTTTCCCCATGTCGGCCTCTTTTAACCCGGTGCCGTAAAGCATCGCCTGGGAGGCCCCCTGGGATTTCGGCTCGGTGATCCGTGAGCTGTATTTGTTTAATTTGTCCGGCATGTTTGCTCCTGAAAATTTCTTATAATTGGTCCGCTTGAGGCGGTGGATGTCTGCGGCGGTGTTATTCGCCGTGCGGCGCGGCCCTGTATGCGTCTGCTTCGATTTCCACCAGCATCTCCGGTGCCACCAGCCGTGACACCGCCACCAGCGTCGTTGCCGGTTTGATGGTCCCGAAAAACTCGCCGTGAACCCTGCCGACCGTCTCCCAGTCGTCGATGTTCACAACGTAAATACGGGTGCGTACCACGTCGGCCATGGAGGCGCCCGCCCTTGACAATGCTTTTTCGATATTTTTCAACACCTGCACGGCCTGGGCGCCCGCATCGCCGTTGCCGACGATCGTCCCGTGTTCATCGGTGGCTGTAGTTCCGGCCACATGCACCCAGGGCCCCAGCTTCACCGCCCGGGAATATCCGACAATGTCTTCCCACTTCATCCCGGAAGATATATTTTCTCTTTGCATTGGATGGTCCTGAATGATGGTTGGCCGGACGAACCGATGATGCTGCAATGCCGGCGGAATAGAAGGAAAGAACGAGCTGTTAGCAGCTTTCCGCTGATTGTCCGATACGTTCCGCGGCTAATTTTCGGGTAAAGATAAGGTTGGAAAGGGCGGCGCGCAAGGCACAGCCGTAAAGATGCGCAGGATCATCTGTCTGGTTCACGGGTTGAGACTTACGGGTCTGATTGAAATTCCCGGGCCAGTTCATCGAAAGTTGCGATCCTGGCATAGCCCGCCCCCAGCGCCGCCATAAATGCTCCGTGGACCTGGCCGGCCGGAATCGTGTCACTGCCGAACCGCAGATCCCGGGTGGCGCAAGCATCTGCCGTCACGATGCACTCGAAGCGCAGATCTGCCGCTGCGCGCGTGGTGGCGTCGATGCACATGTGACTCATGGCCCCGCAGATCACCAGCCTGATAACGGAGGCACTATCCAGCTCTGATTGCAGTGTGGTCTCGCGGAAGCTGTTCGGGTAGTGTTTGCGTATCAAAATCTCTCCCGGCGCCGGCTTCAGGCTCGCGTGGAACTCGACTCCAGTGGTGTCCGGCAGGAAAAACGAGGCGTTCTGGCCGGTGGCGATATGCTGCACGAAAAACACGGGCCAGCCTTTGTTGCGAAACAGGATCAGCAAATCGGCAGCCTTTGCGGCAGCCGCCTCGATTCCCTCCAGTTCCATCCGGCCGCCCGGAAAGTAGTCATTCTGAATGTCCACCAGTACTAATCCGGTTTTCATGTCTTTATACCTTTACAGCGGTTGTTGCGAGCAGATTCATTTGTGAATGCAATCCTCATTTGAACATTTCGCGATCCATATTGCCCGAACATACCCTTGTAACCGGGCCGGTCATCGAAACGGCGTACGACGGTGAAAGTTCGATATTCATGCTGCCGCCGGGCATATTGACGGTGATGGATTGGTTGCAGAGCCCCAGTTTATGGGCCACTGCTGCTGCCGCGCAACTGCTGCTGCCCGATGCAAGGGTGTAGCCGGCGCCGCGTTCCCAGATTTCGATACGGATGCTGCCGCGATCGATCACCTGCAGAAATTGAACGTTGGTGCGGTTGGGAAACAGCGGATGGATCTCGATGGCGGGTCCCAGTCTTCGGGCACGTTCTGCCGAGGTTTCATCCTGCAAGATAACGCAGTGCGGGTTGCCGATGGTTGCAGCACAAAAAGAAAGCGTTTCATCTCCTACCGTCAGTTGTTCGTTGAGGACTTCACGCGCAGGGCCGCCGATTGGGATCTTGGCACTGTCGAAGCTGACCGTCCCCATTTCAATGGCCACCTGCCGACCCTGGTCCAATATCTGGGAGCGGACGAACCCGCCGCTGGTTTGAATCTGGAACCAATTTTCGCCGACCAGGCCCTTTTCGTAGAGATATCGGGAGAAGATCCGCAGACCGTTGCCGCTTTTTTCCGCCTCGCTACCGTCCGGGTTGAATATCCGAACGGACAACACGTCTGAGGTTTCTGTTGCGGGGCCAAACAGGATACCGTCGGAACCCACGCCGTAGTGTCGGTGGCAGATCCGTCGAATGGACTTTTCTGTCAGGCGGGTGTCCATATCGGAGGGATTTACGACGATATAGTCGTTTCCAAGGGCGTGGTATTTGATAAACGGAACGGTCATTATTTTTTGTTCACCGGCCTGGCGGTATCCGGATAGGAGACGGTCACACCCATCAGGGTGCTGGCTTTACGCAAGATGCCTCGATTCGATTTAAAGGAAAGCTGGACGGCTTCAGGGCTCTTCCAGGAAACATTTACTCCGACGCGCCTGGCATTGCCTTCGGCAATAAATATGTTGCCCTTGTGGTTTTGAAGCGTTTCGGAAGCCGGCAGCAGCGACACCTGGGTGCTTGGAATGGTATCGATACCGCATTTGCGCTGAAAGATCACTGCTTTGATCTTGCCGTCCGGCGACGGGATTTCGGAAATGATCCGATTGGTGCAGTTTTCCACGATCATGCTGTTAAGGTTGGCCCACAAAACGATCAGCAGCGTCAGCAGAATCAGCGTAATAGCGCCGCCTTTCCAGGCCAGACCTCTTGCCAGTCGATCCATGGTTATTTCGAATCCTTGCTTCCCGACTTCGGTGGAAGCGATTCGGCAAATGTCCTGGCCAAATAAAGCCAATCGCTCAGCTGCCTGTCTTCGCAAAACCCTTTTTCTTCCAACATCAACCAGCCCTTCATCGGTTTTCCGGTGATGTCGAACGGTTTTACGAAAGGATTGGCGGCCGCACCGCTCACGGTTTCCTCTCCCAGCCGCAGGATCAGATAATCTTTGTAGACGCCGCAGAACATGTTACCGTTTAGCAGGTGACACACGCCGCCGAACATATTTTTTCGATCGGTGTTCTTCCATTCGGCTGTCAGTTGGACAATGCGCTCATCAATTTCCTTTTTGTACGGCATTGGTTGTTTTTCCACCTCCGTGTACCGCAAAACGGCTTTTTACCGCATCGGTATTTAACAGCAACGCGCAACAACCGTTTAACAGCGAAACCGTCGATAGGATCAGCAACATCCGCAGCCACGGCGCACCGAATTCCATCCGCGTTTGCGTCAGCACCATGGCAGCGTGAATCCAGACCGCAACCCCGGCAGCGAGGGCGCAATGAATTACCCTCAGGGCCACGCACCTTCGCACCAGCACCAGCAGCGGCTAAAGGGCGCACGCAGCTGTAAGGATGTAGTTTCCACCCCTGAGAAAGTGAGCTGCCAGCAATAAAAGGGCAAAAACGGCCGGTATGGCGCGCAGTTTCATTTACCTTCGAATTTTGTTTGCGATCGTTTTGGGGACAGTGCTTTTTGTATATAGGCCTGCATGGCCGCCAGCACAGGTTTTTCCTGGTCCCGGTGGGGGCTGTGACCGCACTCGGGGAGCATCACGACCTGGCTGCCGGCGCCGGCCTGCCGGGCGATGGCATCCACCTGACGGCGGGTGCCGTACTCGTCTTCTTCTCCCTGGATGACGAGCATCGGAACGGTGATACCGGGCAAATACTGCTCCAGGTTCCAGTGGACAAAGTCCGGGTGCAGCCAGGCCCCGTTCCAACCCCAGAAAGCACAGTGCGTGTTCGAGCCGTGGTATTTGGCCAGTTTGTGACGCAAACCACCCCGTTTATATGCTTCTTTTGCCTTGCGGATCGACTTCAGGGTCAACTCTTCGCAAAAGACGTGGGCCGACTCTGTGATCAACCCCCGCAGCAACGGCGCGGCGGTTCCGCCGGCATAGACAATGGCGATGGACCCGCCGTCCGAGTGACCGATCAGGATGTACTCCTGAATCCGTGCGGCAA
>JAHEIV010000324.1 GCA_024639205.1 Deltaproteobacteria bacterium
AATGAAGCTCTGGCAGAAGCGCATCACTTCCGTGTCGGATTTGCCCTTGGGATCGAAATCCGATCCTCCCTTACCGCCGCCCATCGGAAGAGTGGTCAGGGCATTTTTAAACACCTGCTCGAAGGCCAGAAACTTGAGGATCCCCAAATTCACCGACGGGTGAAACCGCAACCCTCCTTTATAGGGCCCGATGGCGCTGTTCATCTCGACCCGAAACCCGCGATTGACCTGGGGTTGTCCCTGGTCGTCGAGCCAGGGGACCCGAAACATAATCACCCGCTCGGGTTCGACCAACCGTTCCAGGATCTTTGCCTGGCGGTAAACGGGATTTTGGTCCAGAACCGGTTTGACCGACTCCACCACCTCACCGACCGCCTGATGAAACTCTTTTTCTTGGGGATCCCTGTTGATCACCAACTGAAGGATATCATCCATTCCGACCTCCTGACAGCAGTAGGTTCATTGCTTAAGAAGACCTCTCCAATCGAAACTCCCATATCGATGTTTGCCCAAAGCGCACCCTGTCCGAATTTTCCTATCAGATTTCACTTCCCCGCACAAGAAATAGTGGGACCGCGCCTGCCGCCATGGTAACAGATAGCGACTGGCTATTACGGCATGTTGACGACCCTTTGGAGTGCTATCCCGTCCCTGCTGCTGTTCGGATTTAGGCTGTCTTTCGAGACTCACTTTATCACCGGCCTTGTTGTCGCTGATTTGCCGGAAGAGGTTCGCGATTTGCCGGCCGACAGTCTGAACCTGATCGTAAACGATATTCTGAACCTGGTGAGCGGCAATATCGTCTCCGGAAAATTGGACCGGACCATGCAGGCCGCTGCGGATCAGATGTTCAACAGGCTGGTTGCCGCAATAAAATAAGCCCAGACGGCGAAGATATCGATGGTGGTAGTGACAAACGGTCCGGTGGCCACCGCCGGGTCGATTTTCAGCCGGGCCAGCAGTACGGGGATCATCGTGCCGACAAGCGACGATATCGACATGGAGACCAGCACCGCAATTCCCACAACGAGACCCAGGCGCCACATGGCATAGCGGGAATAGGCCACAACCCCCAGCAGCATACCGTAAAACACCCCCAGCAGGCATCCGACCGTGATTTCCTTCAGCACGGCCTGCCAGGGGCTGTGAAGCGAAATATACTCGGTGGCAAGTCCCCGAACCACGATTGTCGAGGATTGGGTTCCAATGTTGCCGCCCATGCCCATGATCACCGGGATAAAAGCGGCCAGGTAGACCAGCGAGTTGAGGGCTGTCTCATATTGGCCGATAATCAGCGTAGCCAACAGCCCACCCGCGCAACTGGCCAGCAGCCATGGCAGCCGTGCCCGGGTGTTCAGCAGGACCGACCTGGTTTCCGCATAATCGCTTCCCGCACCGGCCATCTTCAGCATGTCTTCGGTAACCTCATCCCGGAGAATGTCGATGATATCGTCGACGGTGACAATACCTTGAATGTGCAGATTCTCGTCCGTAACCGGCACTGCCAGCAGTGAATAACGATCCACCAAGCGGGCCGCATCTTCCTGATCGGTATCGGTTCGAACCGATACCACCTCCGTGGTCATGATGTCCTGCAGGGGGGTCGCCGCCGGAACCGTGACCAGCTGCCGGAGCGAACAAACGCCGCAGAGGCGGTCGCTGTCATCCACCACGTAAAGGTAAAACGGCATCTCGACATCCCGGTAGTCCTGCTGCAGAACGCCAATGGCCTCCCCGGCCGAGATGTCCTTTTTCAATGCAATGAATTCAGGGACCATGATGCCCCCGGCGGAGCTGGGACCGAACTGCAGCAGGGCCTGAAGGATTATGTTGCCCTCTTCTTTTAGCTGCAGCAGGATACGATCTGCAATCTCCTTCGGCAGACGGCTCATCACCCCAGCGACATCGTCTTGCGGAATTTGTTCCAGGACCCGTGCCATCATAGCCGGATGCATGTCTTTGACCAGGGCCTGCAACTGGTTCGGGTCCAGGCGGGTCAGCACTTGCCCGCGCAGCGCTTTCTGGTGGATCCAGTTAAAAAGCTTCTGCTGTTGATTCGGCGAAAGAAGACAAAAAACACGGGCCAAGTCGGCCGGGTGGGTCTTGTGGATGATGTTCTGGATCGATCCACGGGCGTTGCGGCGCAGCAGCCGCTTGAGAGTGGCGGCGATGGCCATATCGCTTTGGTTTGTATTCATCGCAAATACCGCTTATCGGCTCAGCAACCCCAGCCCGGGTCGATTCCCATCTATGGAACGTATCGGAGATTGAAATACCCTTTTTTCACATCACGAAACCGAAGTCAATTCGACGGCCTCGACTGGATGCCAAAATGCACGTCTGCGGATTTTTACCCGACCGGAAGCAGCCGATCTTCGCTGCCGTACAAGAGGCAGTCCTTGACACAGGGTATGGTTTTTTTCTATAATCTGTCGAAAAATCAGTAAATTGGCGTTCTACTTGCGGACCCGCCCAACAACCGTATCCGGTTGCGCACCGTTTCGACAACGGATCGCAGCCGGATCGGCGACAAACTCCCTTACCGGGGGGTAACTTCTTGACGGAAAGCTGCACTTCCGGGGTTTAATTGCCCGTGCCGCATCCATCTCGCAACCATACGGAGCATCCGGCATGAAAAATATCGCAGGGCTTACGCTCGTTTGTTTGCTGCTGCTGTGTCCGGCAGCCGCATTCCCGGAATATGAGAAAACCAAAATCGCCGTCCTTGATTTCGAACTCAAAGGCGAAGGCTATGCAACCGATGACATGGGGGAAATCGTGGCGGAGTGGTTTATCACCGCCCTGGTAAAGGAAGGTCGCTTCGATGTCATTGAACGCAGCCTGTTAACCAAAATCCTGGAAGAGCAAAAGCTGAGCATTTCCGGTATCATCGATGAAGGCACCGCCACGCAGCTCGGGAAACTGCTCGGCGTCAAGGTGATCATCTCCGGTTCGGTGTTGAAAATCATGAATGCCATGGAGGTCAATGCCCGCATCATCAACGTGGAGACGGCCTCGATCATCGCTGCCGAAAATGTCCGCAGCGCCACTGCCGATCGCCTCAAGGATCTGGTCGACCAGATGTCGGTCAAGATCATGAAACACTTTCCGTTAGAGGGTTACGTGGTCAGCCGCGGGCCGGAGGAAAACATGATCACCATCGACCTGGGAAAATACGCCGGGGTAAAGCCGGGAATCGAGTTCAGCGTGTTCAAGGAGGGCAAGGCCATCAAGCATCCCAAAACCGGTGAGGTGCTGGATGTGGAACGGACGGCTCTCGGCCGGGTAGTGATTGTCGATGTGCGCGATAGAATTGCCAAAGCGCAGATTCTGGATGAAACGTTTGTCGGTGCGATTCAATTTGGACATCGCGTAAAAAGCGTCAGCCCCCTTGCCTCCCCGGCGGCATCAGTGGGTTCTCCGCCCCAGGTCGCCGGCTCCGCACCCTCGACCGGCCGGAGTGGCCCGGTTGACCTCGGGATTTCGGTTCAGGAGATTGTGACCCTGCTGCGATCTCCCGTTCCCAAACAGAAAACCAAGGGGGCCAGGCTCGTCGTCCGGTTCTATCCGAAAGATCCCGAACTGCTTGCGGTGGTGGAAGACGAACTGTTGAGAGGATACAAGGCAAAAACCCGGGATAAACGGTACGTGGAAGCCATGGGCTGGTTGTGCAATGCGCTTGGCCGATCCGGGCAGGCGCAGTACAAAGACACCCTCAAGGAAGTCGCCAAAAACGCCAATAATCGCAGAATTCGCGGGTACGCCAAAAAAAACGCCAAAAGGCTTCGTTGACGACTTCGTCCCGGATCGACCATAGACCGAACCACCTCCTCGCTGGAACTACCAATCCCATCCAGATTTCAACCCGGAACGGATGTCAGTGGATTGAAATGGTGAAAACCTTTGTACCCGGAACCCGATAGCCGTAAGGGACTGCAGTCATGAGCCGTGATCAAGCGGTATGGCTCACCGAAGCGCTCACCGTGACCGCTCTGGGAGACTCCCTGCCGACGTTGTGGGAAAACCTGATGGCCGGCCGATGCGGTATCCGAAAGGTGGAGCACTTCCCGGTCGATCAATACCCGTCTCGCTGGGCAGCTGCCATCCCGAATCTGGTGCCGGGCGGCGAACGAACCGGCAGGTCGCGGCTGCATCACCTGCTGGAGCGGCTGTTCGATTCAATGGCGGCCGCCCC
>JAHEIV010000012.1 GCA_024639205.1 Deltaproteobacteria bacterium
CCCGTGGGCGTAACCGGCGCCGTAATAAAAACCGAGGGGTTCCAGCAATGTGTTGATTGCTAAGGTATTGAAAGGATCAAATTCCTGTCCCCGGACCGTTATCGGTGAAAAGGGATCTTCGGCCAGCTTCTCCCATCGCTGCTCCCGGGATCCGATCCAGTCGAGTATTTCGGAGGTATCTTTTTCTTCCCATGGCGGCAGTCCCTTTTCCCATTTAAAAAGATCCCGCAGCCGCAAGGCCAGACCGCAGATCGAATAAAGGCCTGCATTTCTTGCGTCTGACACATCGCAGTTGCGGCGAACTTGACCGGCTATCCGATCCACATCCTTTTTTGTTATTCGTTCAGGTTTTTCATTTGTCCGATTCGGCATCGATTTTCGATCAGCTCCTCATTATGATTTGCCTTTCTGAGGGTAACCATTTTCATACTGAATACAAGAAGCCTTACTCGCTGATGCAAGCGAACGGCAGGCAAGCGTCACCCGATCAAAGCCGCCGTTCAAATTGAGTCCAAGGCCCATCCGTGATATAATATTGTCGTTTTCTGCTGCCAATTGAACGGTCCTTCTCGCGGGCCTGCCCGAAACATCTAAACCGTTGTAGACGTTGGAATGATCATAAGCTGTTCCGAATGCGGAATTCAATACAGGGTAGATGAGGGTCGGCTCTCCGATCAAACCCGAATTTTTCGTTGCAGCCATTGCGGCGAGATTTTGCGCCATGAACCCTCATCAGAGAACTCGCCGTCAACACCGCCGACCCAACCCCAATCTCTGCTGGTCAGCTGCCCGGACTGCGGGACGAGATACCGGATCAACGCGGAACGGTTATCGGGGGGCAAGTCGGATTTGCGTTGCCGCAAATGCGATCGGATCTTCCCCCTGCAAAGTCGGCAACCTTCCGGATCCAAGAAAGTTAGAGTCATCCGGACCGACCAGCCGGAAAGCCAGTCACCGGAAGCTCGTCAGCCGCAATTCCAGACTTACACCGGCACGCAAAAATCAAGCAAAAAGAACAAGATCCTACTGGCATTTGCTGTGGCAGCAGTGCTTGTTTTGATCATCGCCGGTCTTTTCTTCGGCTATCCGATCTTGTTCCGCGAGCGCACACCACAGCGCAGCATCAGCGAAACCCAGGATCGACCAGCGCCGACGCCCGCCGACGCCGTGCAGCAGCCTTTCGTTTTACTGAAAGCCGAACTGCCTGCGCTACGCCGGCAGCTTCAACCGCGCCTGCCTGCTATTGCGGAAGACCCGCGCTGGCGGTTCGCTGCATCGATTTTGGATTCGGCTGGACTGCAGCAAGCCAAAGTGTTCCTTTATGCTGATTCTGAATACCAGATGCTGCCTGTTTTTGTGCTGCAGGGAAATAAATCCGCAAATGTAAAAACAGCGTTGCTCCGCACCGGATTGCTGGAACGCTTCCTGACGCCAGCTGAAGGTGCAGCGTACCGGTTCAACCCTGGCTTCCTGGATTTTGCTGCCAAAAATGGATTTCCGGCCGATTCCTACCGAGTGTGGTTCCATACCGACTGGGTTGTGTGCGCGCCAATGAAACAATCGCACCTGTGGAAAGATGGCACAGCGCACTGGCTCTCTTTTTCGGTTGTCGAGATTGCCGAAACACTCGGCAATCCGATCGAACTGGCAGCAATGGCAGTTCGGATCCCGGAGGACCTGCCCCCTGGTTGGACCAACGCGCTGATTCCCGCTCCATTGCACCGAGACGATCCCCGGTCAGAGCCAAAAACCCATGCCGCCGCAGACTTCATGGTCTTGCTGGACCGCTCTCTACGCCAGATCGATTTGATGGCCGGTATGTTTCGATTTGTCGACCAGAAAGGCCGCAGGCTGCAATACGTGCAACGCTTTCGACAAAGCGCTGACGGTAATCAGGTTTTTACTAGACTTCAATCTGATAGGAACCAAGATGACCGTACAAGCATGGGTACCATATTCAGCAAACTTCTTCATCACGATCGGTTGAGCACAACCGTAGAGCTTCGCGACAACCGGCTGAATGTCGATCTGCAATGGCAGGCGGAAGATGACCAGGCCTTGCTGCAGGCAGCGACCGAAGCCGTCTTCGGTCCGAACCGTTCTGAAGGCACAACCGACCCATGACCATCCCGGTCGCACCGCATTCGGGCTCCGAAACATCGTTGCCAGCGAATCGCTGAATCCCTTTACCGGTGTGATCCTCGAAGACAAGCCTTCCCCGACTCCCTTTTTCTGTAATTTACTACCACTTTTATGCACAAAAAGTAATAATTGGGTTGCGCGCCCCTATTGTGCGCTGCAAAAAGGCTCCCGAAGATCGGAAGGTCTTCGAAAAGTCATGAGTACTGCGGTTTTCTGGTCCGGTTCGACCGAACATACAATATGCTGTGCCAAATTTTCTTTGACATACCATATGTGTTATATTAGATTGAAATTTCAGAAGAACTCGTGCAGATATGTTTAGCACGGGTTCGAAAGAACGGTCTGATACCGGCGAGTTGATGGTGAATGAACTTTCCAAAATTGTAAACAAAATCAACACCGCCATCCCGCTGCCCAGTTTGCCCCAGCTGCTGTTCAAGTTAATTGAAGCCTGTCGGGATCAATCCCGCAACGCTGAAGACATCGTCCGCATTGCCCTGCTGGACCCGGCCCTCACGATGAAACTGATGCGACTGGCCGGAAACTGGATACCAGGCGCAGCCGGTGTTCGAAGCATTGAGAAGGTCATCGCACTGTTGGGGCCGGGCAACATGAGGAAAGTTGCTCTCGTTGCACTGGCAGCGCCAATCACCAACAATGCCATGCGTCATTCGGCAACCAAGCTGAATCATTTCTGGCGCCATTCCTTTCAATGCGCCGTTCTGGCGCGAAAATTGTCCGAGCGACACGGCTACGGTTTTCCAAACGACGCTTACCTTGCAGGTCTGCTGCATGACATCGGACAGTTACTGCTTTGGACCAATTTTAAAAAAGATTTTGACCCGATGTTTCAAGATCCGCTGAAAGACGCAGCATCCCTGGATCGGGAAAACAAACGCATCGGCACCAACCACTGTGAGGCCGGATGGCGCCTGGTAAAAGAGGTCGACCTGCAGTCGCTGGTTGCAGATGCCATCCTTTACCACCACCACCCGACGGCAGAAATCGCTCACGCTATGCCGCTTGTGCGCATCGTGTATGCAGCCAATATTATCTGCTATCGCGATCAACATCCTTTTTCACTCGTGGAGGTAATGCAGGCAGTCGGCTTGGAGCATACACCGGCCCAGATTGAGGGCCTGGTTGCAGAAGCACGGCGCACCGTACGAAGTGTGTCCAAATTTCTGGGGATACGAACGGGGGACGTTTCCGATTCGGATGTCGGCGAATCGAGCGAGGGTTTTCTACCCATTTATGAATTTCTCCGGGAGTTTCGAGAGTTGTCCCTGGTTCAAATTGCTGCCGGAGAAATCGATCCGGAAAGCGGACAGGATACAGCGCAGAAAGAACTCTGTTTGACATTACAAATTTTGTTCGACATCGTCTCGGTATTTTTCTTTTTCTACAACCCGTCACGCAACATTTTGAAAGGAAAGTCCACCTCCGATTGCCCGACCGACGCACTGGTCGACGGAGTCGAACTGCCGGTAATGCCGGGAGCAAACCTTGCGGCCGGTGCCCTCATCGAAAATGAAATTGTCGATTCTTTTGGCTATCTGACCAATGAGATTTTATCCATTGCCGATGAACAGCTTCTGCGTCTGCTCGGAACCGAGGGTATGATCTGTATCCCAATTGCGAGTCGCGGTGAGCGTATCGGGGTCCTCGTCGCCGGCATCGATGAGTCACAGTTTCCCGTACTTTCAGAACAGATCGCGTTGCTCAAGCAGTATGCCGACAGAGCGGCAGTCGTACTCGAAGGCAAGAGTGGCCGTCACAGGAAAAACCATATCGTTTCCGCAGATGGCGTCAAGGATCGTGAGGCTGTTCGGCGGGTAATCCATGAAGTCAACAATCCGCTGGGAATCATCAAAAATTACCTGAATATTCTCGGACCGAAAGTGCGCGACATCGGCCAAGGACAGGAAGAGATCGATCTGATTCGGGAAGAAATCGATCGAATTCCCGGCATCATCCAGCAGCTTAGCGCCTCGGAGGGATCTGTCGGTCCGGTTGAGGAGATTGTCGACATCAACGACATTCTGTACGATCTGTCTAAGCTGTTGAAAAAGTCGGTGTTGGAACCATCAAGGATCACAATGCACTTTACACCCGACCCGCAACTGCCGTCTTTCCCGGGAAATCGGGGCAACCTGGTGCAGGTGTTTATCAATTTATTGAAAAACTCGATCGAAGCCATGCCGGATGGAGGCAACATTTTTATCCAAACTGTCTGCCGACCGAAGAGTGCGGAAAATGGCCGGAGAAAAATCGTGGTTGAAATTCGAGACGACGGACCGGGCATTCCGGAGCCTATTATGCGACGGTTGTTTGAACCCGGCAACAGCTCCAAGGGACCTGAAAATTTCGGTCTGGGGCTGTCTATCAGCCAGGAGATCATTCAACGATACAACGGGAACATTCAGTGTCAAACCCGCGTAAATAAGGGCACCACTTTTCAGATTGCCCTGCCGTGCACTGCGGACGCCGGCAGTGCTGAAATGGAGAAAAGCATATGAAACAGCGCCCAACCGTGCTCGTTGTGGATGATGAGCAGAAGATGTGCCTCAGTGTAAAGACAATGCTGGAAAACCGTGGCCTGGATGTGGAAGTGGCCACCTCGGGCAAAACCGCACTGGAAACCATCGGACAAAAGGAGTTCGATCTGTTTCTGCTGGATATATTCATTCCGGATATCGACGGGTTCGGTCTGATGGAGCGAATTCTTTCCAAAATACCGGAAGCCCCGGTCGTGCTGATGACTGGCGATGCTTCAGTGGATTCGGCCGTGCATGCGCTGAAAAAAGGTGCTCATGACTACCTGCGCAAGCCGTTCGAAGTCGAAGACCTGGAAAAGACGATCAACAATGCCCTGCGGCAGCGCAAGCTTCTGGAAAAAAACAGAATCATGGAAGACCGCCTCAAGGTCTCGGAGAAGCGATTTCGCTTCATGATCCAAAATTCTCCGGACATGATTTACACCCTGGATGATAGTGGACATTTCACCTTCGTCAACGAAGCGGTCACCGATCTATTCGGCTACCATTCGGCCGACCTGATCGGCAAGCATTACCAGTCCATCCTCCACAAGGATGACATCTCTCGATCCCGGTGGCGTTTCAATGAACGGCGCACCGGCGAACGATCAACCGCCGGTTTCGAGCTCCGCTTGAAACCCGGTCCGCGTTACCAAGGCACGGATGGCAAGAAACCGGATTTTACTGTTGTCGAACTCAATGCCACCGGCATGTATCGCCGGAAACGACCTCGTGGTCCTCGCGTTCAAGTGGGCACCTACGGCGTCGCCCGGGACAAGACCTACCGAAAAGCGCTGGAAACTCAGCTGATCCAGGCAAAAAAGATGGAGGCCATTGGCAACCTGGCCGGCGGACTTGCCCATGATTTCAACAACCTGCTGATGGGTGTCCAGGGAGTCGTCTCGCTGATGCGGCTGAAAATGGAGCCTGACAATCCATTTTTAAAACAGGTTCGAACCATCGAACAATATGTTCAGGACGGTGCCGGATTGACCCGGCAGCTGCTCACCCTGGCTAAAGGCGGGGCATTGGAAATCAAACCCACCGATGTAAATGAATTGATCCGCAAACAGAGTCTCATGTTCGGCCGCACCCGCAAAGAAATTGCCATCGTGGAAGATCTGGTACCAGCAGTGCTTCCGGTGTTGGCGGATTCCTCTCAGATCGAGCAGGTGCTATTGAACCTGTATGTAAATGCCGGACACGCCATGCCGGAAGGCGGTCGGATTGCCATCAAAACGGAGAATATTTATATTTCCGATGAGCATGTGCTGCTCGGCCCAACAAACCTCAAGCCCGGCAGGCATGTGAAAATCACTGTATCTGATACCGGCATCGGCATGGATGAGCAAACTTTGGAGCGCATTTTCGATCCCTTTTTCACCACCAAGCAGTTTGGCAAAGGGTCCGGGCTGGGCCTTTACGTCGCTTACGGCATCATTAAAAACCACGGCGGTTTCATCCAGGTTGTCAGTAAGCAGGGGATTGGAACCACCTTTACCATCTATCTGCCGGCAACGGAAAGCAGGACCGCGCGGACGGAAAAGCCATCGCCCCAGAAAATCCTGGGTCGGGAGACCATATTGCTGGTAGACGATGAAGAAAAAGTTCTGAAGCTATGCCGCGACAGCATGAAACTGCTCGGGTATACCGTGTATACAGCCGACAGCGGTGACAAAGCGGTCGGCATTTTCTCCGAGAAAGCCGATACGATCGACGTGGTGGTCCTGGACATGATCATGCCCGGACTCAGTGGCAAAGAAACCTACCGGCGGTTGAAGCAGATTGATCCGCAAGTACGAGTTTTGCTGGCCAGCGGATACGCAATGGAGGGACAGGCCGAGGATATCTTAAAGGAAGGCTGCACCGGATTTATCCAAAAACCATTTAAAATGGAACAACTGTCGCTAACCATTCAAGAAATAGTGCATGCGTCCTGCCGGGTAGCCTGAAACGATAGCCCTGTCGATCCAAGACAAAATGAGTCAAAGCAGTTGTAGAGATCGTTGCAGGAAACTATCTTCTATTGATGAGCGAATGGCTTCGGAAAACTTCCGGCTCAGGCCACATACCGATCGTGTGCAACAGCAGGTCATAGGAAAAGGAGATCCAGGCTAGTGGACAAAATACGCAAAGTCGACCGGGTGTTGAGAGGGCTGGAAGTTGATTGTCCGCCGGTTTCTCTCTGGTATCACTTCGGTGTTCAGCACGGAAGTGGAAGACAATTTGCTGACATTACACTGGAGTATTTCGATTATTATGATTTTGATTTTCTAAAGGTTATGAACGATATCTTCTATCCGCCGCCGGCCGGGCTGGAAGAGGTCTCATCGGCAAAAGACCTGCGAGACATCGGCCCGCTGAATATCGAATCCGTCTGGGAACAACAGTTCAAAGCGCTGGAACTCATCTCGGCGAAACTCGAGGGCCAAGCCTATTTTATCGACACGGTATTCGATCCCTGGCAGACGATCCGACGGGGCATGGCCGGCGAGCACATCCAGGCACTGATGGATACCGCTCCGGATGCTCTGCTGGCGGCCTTGGAAGTGGTAACCGAAAATTTGATCAACTACTGTCAACGATCTTTGGCCATCGGCTCAGCCGGCATTTTTCTGTCAGTGGCGGCAGGCGCGGAGATCGTCACCCGGCAGGAATTTCTCACCTTTGTCAAGCCCTTTGCGGCCCGGTTGCTCGAGGCTGTTGCCGATCGGGCGAAAATGAACACGGTCCATATTCACGGGGAAGAGCTTTTTTTTGAAGACGTGCTCGATTTCACCGCCGCCATCTTCAGCTGGTGGGACCGCGGACCGAAAGGCCCTTCTCTTCAGTGGGTGAAGGAAAGGATTTCCGGCTGTGTGATGGGCGGCATAGACCAGAAGATCGTCAGTCGCCGGACACCGGCCTTTCTGAATCAGCATGTCGCTGAGGGCATCCGTATGGGCGGTCGGACGCGGTTTCTGCTGGCCGGGGGTTGCTCCATCGATACCTGGGTTTACCCCGAATCACTCCGAACCATTGTTGCCGAAGCCCGGCAAGGATGTTGACCGATGAAGCTTTGCCAGACCTGCGGGCAACTGCTTAGCGAAGAGATTACCAGCTGCCCATCGTGTGGAGATGAAGTGGTCGAAGGCCGCAAGACCATCGACGACTATCGGATCGAAGAAATTTTACACGAGGGCTATTCCAGCATTTTATGCCGGGCCATCAAAGAAGGGGCAACACAGTCGGTCGTTATTCGGATCTTCACGCCGCAATCAGGTGTAGATGCGGATATTGCCGACAGACTTAAGCAGGAATTGGAGGTGCTGCACAACCTTCCTGAAGACTATTTTGTTCGTCATTTCGAAATCCGCAAATCTTCCGACGGCCTGTGGTATCGTGTCAGCGAGTGGCTTGACGCCATCAACTGGGGCACGTTGCTGGCTTCGGGACGGCTGCAAGACTTGAAGGTCGCATTCCGCCTATTTTCTAAAATCGCCAAGATCCTGGACGGCCTGCATCGAACCGGGCATTTCATTCCTCACCTGATACTCGACGACATCATCGTCTTTGAAGGAGAAGACAACCGGCTGGAAGTAAAAATCGATTACAAGCTGTCCCGGTTTTTGAATCCAAAACTCGATCATCCGGGACCGATGTTGAAAAAACTGCTTAACAGCCACCCGGATATCATCAACCAGCACCCCCTGGACTACAGAAGCGACATCTGGTCTCTGGGCAAGATCTTCATGGAGCTGCTCACCGCCGACCACGAAAGAGCTGATTTCAGCGCTCAAATCATCGACGAACTCGAACTGCCGTCGGAGGCGGAAGTCCTGTTTAAAATCATGCTGGCGGACGATCCCCATCTTCGGCCGCAGTCAATGGCGGAAGTGGCTGAAACACTGGATCGTGTTCGCGATGAAGACCTGGCGGTCGCCGCCCAAAGACGCTTTCGACCGGCCCTATCCTGGGTTCGGGAAATCAGGGGGCTCAAGCGCCGGCAGCTGTTGGTGGCCGGCGGACTTCTCTTGCTGACCGCCGTTGGGTTAGCCTTCTGGCTTCAATTCGCTCCCACGCTCGGTGACAGCGAAAGCCGGCTCGCCGACTATGCCAACCGCTACGCCGGTTCGGTTGGATTCGTGCTGGTGGAGTACTGGGTAAAAGATGAACGGCAAATCTACTACCGCAGCCGCAGCGAAGGTACCGCCTTTCTGGTGGATGCCCAGGGGTACCTGCTCACCAACCGACACGTGGCATGTCCCTGGCTGGCAGACAACAACGTATATGTTCTTCTCAACCGACGCGGCGCACACCGGCTGCAACTGGAATACAGGGCTTTTCTCTGGTTCGAAGGCCAGCAGGCTTTCAAACGGGTGCCGGAGCTCTCGTCCAGTGAACGACTGGATGATGTCTATCATCTGGACCGTGCTTACAGTACCCAGGCAAAGCAAAAACTGCAGATTGTCGGTGTGGCCCGGGCACCGGACAGCACCAGGGAACGCATCAAATCTCCCCTGCAAGACGATTTCGCGGTACTGAAAATCGATCCGGTACCCCACGGTCTAATGCCACTGCCCCTGGACGACAAAACCGACCTGTCTAAAATACCGAAGCTGCTGCCGGTGATTGCGTTGGGATTTCCCCTGGGAAGCAGCACCCAGGGCGCAACGGTAAATGTGAGTGTGACCCGCGGGCATGTCCGGCGCACTTTCGAAAATTTTCTGCAGGTTGACACATCCCTTTACCGCGGCAACAGCGGCGGCCCGGTTATCGATCACCACGGCAACGTCATCGGTATCGCTTCCAGCGTGGCGGTTGATTGGGCCTCGGCACCGATCCCGGTGGCCACCCCGCTTTCGGATCTGGGCATGGTACTGCCGATATACAAGGCCGCCGGATTTTTGCGGGAAATCATGGCCGGTCGCCCCAAATGGAACGGCTTGCTGGATTTGTCCATCGACACAAAGCTGAAGCGAATCATCGAGTCAGCCGACAAACGACAGTGGCAACAAGCTCTGCAGTTGGCCGAAAACGAACTGCAGACCAGCCAGGATCCTTCTCTGGTGATGGCATCCGCCATCATGCACGTTTGCACCGGTGACCTGCGGGGGGCGAGACAGCGTTTCATCCAAGCCCGGTCCATGGATTCTACCAACGGCCTGGCATTGTTTCTGCTTTTTCTGCTCGACTGGATGGAATCCAGACCCGGCATTAGCGTCCATCGAGGTGAACTGCTGGCACTTGACTGGCGGTCTGTCCACGAATTCTACGGCTATCTGGCACGCATACTGGAGGAACAGGTACCATTGCCGACGAGCCCGAAAGGCGGCTACACTTCCCGCGAAAACAGCTGGCTGCACTACATTGAGGGTCTTCAGGCTAGAAAACGAGGAGCACCGGAGGATGCGGAAGCCAGCCTCCAGGCAGCCCTATTGACTGCCGACGGCTTTAGCTGGATCTACTACCTGGCGCTGTCGACGCTCGATCAGGTGCGCGAACAACGACTATCCCGGATGCTGCCCGAAGATAGAAAGAGGTATACATCAGCAACCGAGAAATTCGAACAAAAACTGTCCGTTGCACGTCAAGAGCGCCTGGGGAATCGAAACGAGATAGCGGTACTAACAGCCAAATTGAATCAAAAATCGATCCCCCTGGAGGAAAGGGCGCAACTACTCTTGCGGCTTCGCCGTATCGATCCGGATGACCGGAACCTGATGGCCGCGCAAGTTTTTCTGGGTCTGATGATCGAATCGTGGGACCAAGGTCTGGAAAACGCTCGTGCTTACCTGGCACATCCCGGCCGAGAGAACCGGGGTCGCTTGCAAATCGGCCTGCTGGTGCCTGAAATTCTTCACAAATTAGGCCGTGCCGATGAGGCGGCAATGGAGCTGACAGATTTCCGAAGTCGGACTCAAAACCGATGGTACCGTGACATCGCAGATACGCTTTGGGGTAAAATGAGCGAGGCGACCCTGCTGAAGGCAGCCTCGGAAAGCCCCGAGTGCGTGCTCACAGCGCGCACCGCATTAGGTTTCTGGGCGGAGGCTTCCGGGGATCAAAACAGCGCCATACTGCATTACAGGGAAGCTCTTGGATCCTATATGGACGAGATGCTCGAGTATGAATTTGCCGTGCGGCGCATTCAGTCGCTGCGCCAGGCCGGTAATTCGTAACCGATCATCCCCGCATTGAATCGCGAACCGTGTCGTTATCTCTACCGTTTTGCGTTGAAAGCACTGCGGTCAGGAAGCTAGCCGGATTCCATGTCAAATTCCTCGAATCCAAACCAGTAACCGGTACGACCAACGTGGTCCAGCTCAATCTGAACGGCCTCGACGTGGTTGTTCTCAATTTCCAGAAAGCGAGCAAACATCTTCCGGCCGTTGTCTGTAAGCTGATCCACCATCTGTCGGTAAAATTCGCTGGTTTCGATCTCCGCCTGTAAGGCCTTGCTGAGCATCTGTTGTTTAAGACCCCGGTGATCGCCCCCCAGGCGGGACTCCACTTGAGCGGCTTTTGTGCGGATGAGATCTGCAGGAGGAACCGTTGATTCCAGTTTTTCAATCGTCAGCCGACCGGCAGTGCGCCACTCCGTCAGCTTGCGCTCCAGGTAGTCCACGTGGCGCTGCTCATCGTCAGCCAACTGCTGAAAGATCTTTTTCCCGGCCGGATCTTCAGTCGCCTCGACGCTCTCCAGGTAGATGTCACGAATCCTGTTCTCATAGGTAAGGGCTGTTTTAATTGCCTCCTCAAGGGTCACGGCCACCTCCATTTAAAGATTTGCGGGTTTGCACCCCAATGATGACGGTTACCGAAGGTAATACCCCTGCCGGAAACTTCAACCGAAATTTCTCCCGTCCCTGATATCACGCCCCTGCTCGACAGGTTTGGATTCCGATCGACAATGCACTAACAGAGAACCGAAATGCGATTCGCTTCCGGTTTCGCGCTAGCGTATTCCGGATACCCAGTCCTCCGGCACCTGAATGGCCACCACCTCCCCCCGGGCGCAAACCTGCCCGCCGGCGTGCAGTTCCGATGTCACCACCACCTTGCGTCCCTTGATCTCCTTGACTCTGGACCGCACCATAAGGGTGCCGTCGATGGGAGTCGGCCGCAGGAAATCCACGTGCAGAGAGCCGGTCAGAAATCGCAACGGCGGAGAAGTGTCCATCTCCCGACCTTCGGCCCGGTAGGCCGCAGCCGATGCGGTGCCGGTGCCGTGGCAGTCCATCAAGGAGGCGATCAGGCCACCGTATACGTACCCCGGGAAAGCGGTATGAAAGGGTTTTGGTGTGTACTCGCAAACGCTTTCCTGCCCATCCCAGTAACTTTTGATCTGCAAGCCTTCCGTATTCAGCCGTCCGCAGCCGTAACAGTGGCTCAACTGATCCGGATAAAAGTCCTGAAATGCTTTTTTCATCATCCCATTATCCTTTCTTTTCCAGCGCATCGCCGATAACAAAACAGGGTCGGATCATCCCGTATTGTTTTCATCGTAATCGATTTTATCCGTTCAGGCAACACCAGGAACCCATCGATTCTGCTGCCACGCGACATACCTGCCTGCTTTTTCGTGGACGTCGGAGATAAACTGGTGTATCTTGAGAAAGTCCGACTCGCCGGTGTCCACTCGACAGCCGCATTAATGTTTCATGTCAAGAATTGTCTAAAATCAACCCGCTTTGGGATAGCGAGCCGGAAGCATATTTTTCGAAGTGAGTTGTCGCCGATCTAACAATCGAACAATCGATGAGATATCAAATGAACTATCCGGATTTTGAAAACAAAACGATTCTTCTCTATTTATTTAATCGACCCGATGACCACAACGTCGTCTTGCAGGATTCTACGTTGGAAAATCAGGCCGGCAAAATGTTTATCGTCGGCGTGTTTGCCGAAGGCACAACCGCGAATGACTGGGCGGCCGGGGTTCGAACTGCGGTTGCCTGGGACAGTGTTGAGCAATATTTGATTTTCGATACCATCGAAAACTATTTCGAGCGCATTTCGATCGGCTGGGAAAAAAAGACCGTTCAATGAAAAACACCCGGGCATACCGATTTGCTTTGACAACCCCCGACCAATTATTTACACTGCGTAACGATCCCATCCTTTTCTACGTCTGTTCCTGACGTTGAGTACATGCGCAGAATCGATTTTATCTGACCTCTTCTTCCATACTTTCCCATACTGCTGCAGCTGCTGATTTGGGCGCTTTCCCGCTCTCTTTTCCTTTTCACCATCATCGGGATCGGCTGAAGAGATGAAGCGATGCGCGTCGTCTTTTTGTATCCACCACCGTGGAAAATCCCGCAATCCGGCCACCCCCCCTATCCTCCGGGTGAGGGGTCACCGGAAGGTGTCGATCCGGATGCGGTGCTCAGCGGCGATTTGATCCAGGCCCCCTATGGTCTGCTTTCTCTGGCGGCTCAGGCGATACACGCCGGTCACCGTGTGACCGTCCTGAACATTGCCAACTTTCCCTGGCCTGCCGTAGAATTGCTGGCCGCAAACCTGGATGCCGACGTTTACGGATTCTCCTGCCTGACCGCCAACCGGCGCGGTGTTGCCATGTCGGCAGAACTTTTTCGCAGATCTCATCCTCAGGCTCATATCACTGTCGGCGGCCCTCACGTGACAGCGCTGCCGCTGGATACCCTGGCGCACTGTGATGCGATCGACACCATTGTGATCGGTGAAGGTGAGCAAACCTTTCTGCAGATTATTCAACAACTTCAGCTCGCTAAGCCCGTCGAAAATATCCCCGGACTGGCGTGGCGGTCTTCCGGAGGCTGTCATGTCTGTCCGTCGGGCGACTTCATAAAGGATCTGGACGTCCTGGTACCGCCCTCCAAGTACTTTCGGCTTCGCACCTTGTTGACCTCCCGCGGATGTCCGATGGGCTGTACCTACTGTTGCAGCAATTTAATGTGGGGCAGGCGGCTTCGGTCGCATTCAGTCAATTACGTACTCGACATGATCGAAACATGCGTCCGCGAGCACAACCAACGTATCATCGCCATCAAGGACGACACCTTTACGATCAATCCGCAGCGGGTGCTTGCCATTTGCCAGGGCATCCGCGAAAGGGGACTCGATTTCATGTGGAGTTGCGAAACGCGGGCGGATTGTCTGGATGAGGAAGTGCTTTCCGCCATGCGGGCAGCCGGTTGCAAGCGAATCAGCCTGGGAGTGGAATCGGCCTCTGAAATCATTCTGCGAAACGTTCGCAAGCAGGTCTCTCCGAAGCAGGTTCTGCATGTCACACGGGCAGCCAAAAAGTTCGGCCTTCAGGTTCGTTTCTACATGATGGCCGGCAATCGGGGCGAGACAGTGGAAACATTTCGACAGAGTCTGGAATTCATTGCAACGGCGAAGCCGAATCAGTTTGTGTTCAGCCAACTGCATCTTTATCCCGGCACAGAAGAGTTCAGACTGTTCGAAGAATCCGGGATCGTGTCGAACAACTTCTTTTTTGACCGGGATTTCTTTTGCCTGACATGTTTTGCCGGGCGACGCAAAGATGCAGATAAGATCACCGCGTGGGTAAAGCAACTGGAGGGGGCGAAGAAATGCTGGAATTACAGCGTCGCTGACCGTGCGGACGTGATCGATCGGCTTCCTGCGCAACATTCCCTTCATATGGATCTATGCGCTGCTTACCTTCGGGAAAAGAAACCGAATCGGGCCGAGGAACAATTGCAGAAGGCGGTTGATATGCAATATTTTCTTCCGGGCCTGATCGACAACCAGCGGGCCTGTATCGCTGCGTTGCGCAAAGATTACAAAATGGCACTGGCACATTTGGAGGCGGCCGTCCGGTCTTACCCACACCAGGTTGTACTCAAGAACCTCAAACGCCTGCAGACCTGGATGAACGGAGAAAGCACTGGCAGTCATCGGCCGCCGAGCCTGGCGGTCGATGATGGATTTGAAA
The DNA here is from genome assembly GCA_024639205.1 of Deltaproteobacteria bacterium. GTDB lineage: Bacteria > Desulfobacterota > Desulfobacteria > Desulfobacterales > SG8-13 > SG8-13. The sequence goes on from JAHEIV010000012.1 coordinate 14,608, forward strand.
CCGCCTGCGTCTGGTATCAACCGGAGTTTCCGGATCCGTTGGAACTGAAGCTCCAACCGAACGCGACCACTCTTTAGCCGCGCCCAACCACGAATCGCCGACGGAACCGGAAAAATTGTCGATGCAGCCTATTTGAGACGTCGCGCCGTGACGATCACTATCGGTTTGAGCGGCACATCCCGATGGCCGCCGACAACACCGGTCTTTACCCTGGTGATCGCGTCAACGGTATCCATCCCTTGCACGACCCGAGCGAAAACTGCATATCCCCATCCCCTGGGATCTTTGCTGCGAAAGTTCAGAAAGTCGTTGTCCACCGTGTTGATGAAAAACTGCGAAGTGGCACTGTGCGGGTCCGGCGTGCGGGCCATGGAAACCGTACCGCGCTCGTTTTTAATGGCGTTGTCGGCCTCGTTGACAACTGGCGAGCGAGTGGACTTCTGCCGCATATCAGCGGTAAACCCGCCGCCCTGAATCATAAATCTGGGGATGACGCGATGGAAGATAGTGCCATCATAATAGCCGGCATCTATGTATGCCAGAAAGTTGGCAGCTGTTTGCGGGGCCCGATCCGTATATAGCTCCAACACGATAATCCCCATGGATGTTTTCAGCTCCACCCGAGGATAGGCCGTACTTTTTTCCACACCCAGCACCGGAGCGCCCACCACTACCAACACCATCAACCAACCGACCACCCATTTTTTCACGCAGCACCTCCCTGCCTGCTTTTATCGATTTCTCCCGGGCCGATTCCCCCACAGAGCCAAGCCCACCGAAACCATGTCACGACGGTCCTCTGCGCGCAAGATTCATCGACGCAATGACACGGATATGCCGACTTTATCAGGAGCTGACAGTTTTTAACCAGCCGGGGAGTCGGTCTGTTTTTATTTTGTATTGTCTCAGGCGTTATGTTTTGTTTGCTACTTTGCAGAAGCGGAGACGGCGGTTACCGGGGGATAAACGCAACAGGAATCTTCCCCCCGTTGCACTGAGAAACAGATACTCACGCTGCGGAGCACCCCCCCC
>JAHEIV010000325.1 GCA_024639205.1 Deltaproteobacteria bacterium
CGATCGAGCGAAGATGTGCATCTCGAACATCTTTGGACAGGGCTCGCAGCGGTGTGATCCATAATACTCTCAAGAGAGGTGGCGAGCCCTGTGTGTTGCGATTTTCAATATGGTCGACCTTCTGAATTTGACTCTGATCAGCCAACCATTGGATCAGCGGTCCAAACCATGCGGCATAGGTTTTACCGATTCCGGTCGGGGCGTGAATCAATCCGCTTCGTCCCTCCAGGTACGCGCGCCATGCCTCGCGTTGAAAATCGAACGGTCGCATGGACTTGGTCTCGAACCACTTGCAGACCATGTCTATCGCGCTCTGGCAGGGATCGACTTTTTGTACAACGGTGACATTCATCGGCAATCGAGCTCTCATTATTGTGTGCCGGCGGCTGTGGCAATTGAAATGTCCGCAGTCAGCGAACTCTATTGCAAGTTTGGCACGAGCGCCTTCAATGCTTCAATGGTATCGGCTTCTTCTGCCGTTTTGTCTTGCCGCCAGCGGGCGATGCGGGGAAAGCGCACAGCTATTCCGGACTTGTGACGCTTTGATTTTTGAATTCCATCGAAGGCAATTTCAAACACCAGTTGAGGTGATACGGCTCGGACCGGGCCAAATCGTTCAAGGGTGTTGCGCTGAACGAAACGATCGACCTGCCGGATCTCGGCATCGCTCAATCCCGAGTACGCTTTGGCAAAAGGGACCAGGCTGTCTCCCTGACGCACCGCGAATGTGTAATCGGTATAGAGACCGGCTCGGCGGCCATGGCCCCTCTGAGCGTAAATCATTACGGCATCCACCGTCAGTGGATCGATTTTCCATTTCCACCAGTTGCCCCTCCGCCGACCGACCTCATACATCGAGTCGCATCTCTTCAACATAAAACCCTCCACCCCCCGACTGCGGGACTCGCGTTGGAGGGTGACGAGATGCTGCCAGGTTTTGCCCAACACGGCTGGCGAGATACGTATCCGATTGTCTGAGAGCGGGGCGAGCAATTCTGACAGGGCGGCTCGTCGACGTTCAAAGCTGATTGACCGAATATCTCGTCCTTCTGCCTCCAACAAATCATACGCAAGCAAAACCACCGGTACATCCAGGAGCAGCTTTTTGCCGACGGTTTTACGACCAATTCTTCGCTGTAATTCCGAAAACGGCAGCGGACGATCTTTTCCCCATGGCAGGATCTCTCCATCGATAACCGTACCGTCCGGAAGCGAGACGGCCGCCTGCTTCAATTCCGGATATTTGTCGGTCACCAATTCTTCACCACGGGACCAAATGAAAACCTGGCCGTCGCGTTTAATTACTTGCCCGCGAATACCGTCCCATTTCCATTCAATCTGCCAATCGTCGACAGGACCGAGACTTTCAGGATCTCCGACCAATGGATAGCACAAATAGAATGGATAGGGTCGGCTGATATCAGCATCCTGTGTGTCTTGAGAAAGAATCTGTTCGTAATAATCCGCTGTTGGCGCCCATTCCCCCATCAGCCGGTGGGATATGGTTGCCGCATCGATGGCACTGTAACGGGAGAGGGCCCGAACGACCAAGCGCTGGGAAACACCGACCCGGAAACCACCGGTAATCAATTTGTTCCACACGAATCGCTGGCCATCGTCCATCTGGCTCCATGCCGCACAAACCACTTTTTTCTGAACGTCAAGATCGGCCCCCCGAAGTGGCAACAGATGTTTTTCGACCCAACGGTGAAACGGGCGGGTACTCGAGCCGGTGGGTTTCGGGAGCAACAGAGTAATGGTTTCTGCAAGGTCTCCGACAACATCGTATGACGCTTCGAAAAGCCAATCCGGTACACCGGCTAGCTCTGACGCCCATTCCATCAACTTACGGGTCGGAACCACTTGACGGGGCTTGCGTCCAATCAGAAAACGGACCGACCAGATGGCATCTTCCGGCGGTACCGTCTGAAAGTAATTGACCATCGCATCTATTTTACGATTGGTGCTGGTGGTTTCATCCAGCTGGCGATACAAGTCGGCAAACGCTTTCATGACGTTGCCGCCCCGCCGGTATTGGCCTTCTCTTCCCGTAAATCTGATGAAATCACTTCGGCCTGATAACCCTTTCCACGCAACCAGCGCGCCATTTCGGCCGCATAGCCGTGGGTGACCCCGATTTTTTCTGCTGCGGTGGCCGAGATGGTTTGAACCAACCCATCCCAGTCACTATGGTCTGAGATAACAAAGCCCCGATCGACGGATCGGCGGCGGCGATTGCCTCTGATACGCATCCATCCCGACGCGAACGCCCGAGCCCGATTCGGGAATTTGCGCATCCAATTTGGGTTGTCCGCCGACGGGGGAGCGATAACCAGGGCTTTTGTAAGGTCCTGTTTGTCTTCAACCTTACCAACGTGCAGGGTGGGCGGCAGGTTGACGCCGGCATTGCGGTAGCATGGATTGAAATTTTCGATAGCGCCGTGAGTGAGAATCGGACCAATGTTTGCATCGAGACCGGCGATAATCCGCTGTGCTTTACCCAAGGCGTATGCGAAAAGGATGCTGGTGCGGCCTTCTTCCTGATTCCTTCGCCACCATGCATTGATGTCCGAAAAGACATCTTCTGTGTCCGGCCAGTGGAAAATCGGTAGTCCGAAGGTCGATTCGGTTATGAAGACATGGCATCGAAGCGGCTCCAACGGGGTGCAGGTCGGATCCGGCGCGGTCTTGTAGTCACCCGATACCACCACCACTTGGCCGAATCGTTCGATTCTCACCTGGGCCGAACCCAGGATGTGCCCAGCTGGATGCAAGGAAAGCACAACACCATTGACGCGTTTTAGCTCTCCGTAATTCAAGGTCTCGATCGCGGCATGGTTTCCCAACCGCGCTCGGAGAATGTTTTTCCCTTCACAGGCGCACAAATAGCTTTGACTGCCCCACCGCGCATGATCCGCGTGCGCGTGGGTGATGACGGCCTTTTTCACCGGTTGCCAGGGATCGATGTAAAAATCACCTTCGGTGCAATAGAGACCCTTTTGGGTCATTTGAATGATGTCATCCATACGAGAATTAAATACTCAGTTTGCACAGGCTTTCTTGCAGAACTTTTGCCGAATGGCGGAGACTTCCCAGTTCCTTATCCGTCAAACGGGGTAATACAGCGGCTTCAACACCTTCTATGCCGACCACTGAGGGAATGCTCAGGCAGACGTCTCTCAAGCCGTATTCACCGGTCAGCATCCGACTGACCGGCAAAACGCTCTTCTGGTCTTCGAGCAGTGCTTCGAGCAGGCGAACGATGGCCGCACCGATGGCGGTGTTGGTGTACCCCTTGCGATCGATGATTTCATACGCGGCATTGCGGACACGTTGGAAAAGCGAATCCATTTTTCCGGCGTCAAATGGTATTCCGCGCACCGAATTCTCAACCAATGGAACCCCGCCGATTGTGGCCGAGCTCCAGATCGGAACTTCCGTATCGCCGTGTTCCCCGAGGATGTATGCGTGTACCGACCGGGGATCGACAGCGTAATGTTGGCCCAACATCACCCGAAAGCGACTAGTGTCGAGCATGGTGCCGGTACCGATGACCCGGGAGGCAGTTCGCGCGCTGAGCTTTTGGCTGACATAGGTGAGAATGTCGACCGGGTTGCTGGCGATGATCAGTACCGACTGTGGAGAATGCCCGTCCAGTTCAGCGATGATTTCTCTGAAGACCGCAGCGTTGCGGTTGAGAAGTGCGAGTCGGGTTTCCCCCGGCCTCTGAGCGACTCCGGCCGTAATCACGACCACTTGCGCCATAGAAAGATCTTTATAGTCGCCGGCTCTGACGGTCACGCTTCCGGCGAACGCCTGACCATGCATCAAATCCATGGCTTCACCCTCGGCACGTTTGCGGTCCTTGTCGAGCAGTACGATCTCACTGGCCAACCCGCGCATATAAACGGCGTATGCAACTGCCACGCCGACATGTCCCGTACCGATGATGCCGATGGTCCTCTTCTGTATCATAGAGCCTCATTTCTCAATTGATAACTGGCACAAAGACAGCCATCGCGGAAGGAGCTCCAATCGACTACTGCCCGAGGATCGAATCCATCAACCGGTGTTCGTCTTGGCCGTGCACAATCTTCTTTACCCACTCCCCGTAAAGGCGTCGGTCACTTTGCATGTCAAGTGCCATGAGGGTTTTCACCTGGTTGTTGAGACGCGTGAAGTTCCTGGT
>JAHEIV010000326.1 GCA_024639205.1 Deltaproteobacteria bacterium
TTTCGCAGCCGCTGATGTCCATGTAGGCCTCGTCAATGGAGACCTGCTCGAGCAGGGGTGAATATCTTTGCAGCACGGCCATCACCTTTTTGGAAACTTCCTTGTATCGGCTCATTCGCGGTCGGATAAAAACCGCATCCGGGCACTTTTGTTTTGCCTGGAAGATCGGCATGGCCGAGTGGATCCCGTGATTGCGGGCCTCATAGTTGGCCGCCGATACAACACCGCGGCTGGTAGAGCCGCCGACGATGATACATCTGCCTTTCAACTCGGGTTGGTCCAACTGCTCCACCGAAGCGTAAAAGGCATCCATGTCGATATGAAGGATCACTGCGAAAAATCTCGAATGGAAAAAACGGGTAGCATTTCACCACCACTGGTTTACATATTACAAAACTGTATGATATTAACCGGTAGAAACCAATTTCGTAAAATCAAAAGAAATGCGGAACAATGAAATCGATCGAACAAATTACCCTTTTCTATGAGATCAGCCAAGCGCTCAACGAACACCTGGAGCTCAAGAAATCCTTATATAAGGTCCTGGACATTCTGTCCACCTCCATGGGCATGCTCCGGGGCACCATTACGATTCTCGATCCGTTGCGCAACGAAATTCACATCGAAGTCGCACATGGCATTTCGCACAGCGCCGTATCGCGGGTCACATACCAGCTGGGGGAAGGCATCACCGGCAAGGTCATCGAGACCGGCAAGGGCGTGGCGATTCCCAAAATCAGCGACGAGCCGGGTTTTCTGAATCGCACGGCATCGCGAAAGACCCGCATCCGCGGCGAGCTTTCATTTTTCTGCGTTCCGATTCAGAAAGGAAGCCAGGTCATCGGTGCGGTGAGCGTCGACCGCCTTTATGACGAGCGCTACGATCTCAAACAAGGCCAGAAGCTGCTGTCGGTGGTGGCCACCATGGTCGCCCAGCATGTGATCAACCTGGAGAAAATCAGGCGGGATAAAGAAAAGCTGCGGGAGGAAAATCAACGCCTGCGCAAGGAGCTGGAGAACAAGTACCGCATCACCAACATCATCGGCAACAGCAACAAAATGCGGGAGGTCTTTCAAATGATCTCCCAGGTTTCCAAGAGCAACGCCACCGTGATGATTCGAGGTGAAAGCGGAACCGGAAAGGAACTGGCCGCCAACTCGATCCACTACAACAGCCTCCGGGCTAAAAACGCCTTTATAAAGGTAAACTGTGCAGCGCTGCCGGCCAACCTGATCGAAAGCGAGCTCTTTGGGCATGAGAAAGGCGCCTTTACCGGAGCCATCAAACAAAAGAGCGGCAAATTCGAGCTGGCCCATAAGGGGACGATTTTCCTGGACGAAATCGGTGCCGTCGACCTCGGGGTTCAGACGTCTCTTCTGCGGGTACTGCAGGAAAAAGAGTACGAGCGGGTGGGAGGCTCCAAAACGCTCAAGACGGACGTGCGCGTAATTGCCGCCACCAACAAGAACCTGGAGGAGGCCGTCGAAGAGGGTACGTTTCGAGGGGATCTGTACTACCGTCTGAATGTGTTTCCCATCTATATGCCGCCGATGCGGGAGCGCAAAACCGACATCTTGCTGCTCGCGGATCACTTTCTGGAAAAATACGCCGAGGAAAACAACAAGGAGATCCGCCGCTTTTCCACACCGGCCATTGACATGCTGATGAACTATCACTGGCCGGGAAACGTTCGAGAACTGGAAAACTGCATCGAGCGGGCCGTTTTGCTGTGCGAAGAAGGGGTGATCCACAGCTACCACCTGCCGCCCACCTTGCAGACCGGCGTGGAGTCGGACACCCTGCCGGCGCTGTCCCTGGAAGAGGCGGTCGCCAACCTGGAACGCGAGATGATCATCGATGCCCTTAAAAACACCCGGGGCAATATCACCCTGGCTTCAGACCTGCTGCAGACGACCGTGCGCAAATTCGCCTACAAGGCAAATAAATTCGGCGTGCACTACAAGCACTACCGCTGACCGCCTGGCAACCTGTTTTCTGAAGGTTTTTCAGCCAAGACAATTGGCACCACTGATGATGCAATCGAGTTGCCTGCGCCTGATTCAATAATGGTCTTCGGCCGGACATAAAAACAGTGCCGGCCAATGCCCACCGACGATACCGGTGGAAATTGGCCGGCAATTGTTCACCGCCAGCCTGCGCTTCACCGCAGCTGCGATTCGTTCATTTATATGTCGTAGTACAAGAAGAATTCGTGCGGATGCGGCCGCAATTTAACGGCATTGATCTCCTCTTCGGTTTTGTAGTCCACCCACATGTCAATGGCATCGCGGGTAAAGACATCTCCTTTGAGCAGAAATTCCTGATCGGCCTTCAGCGCCTCAAAGGCCTCTTCCATGGAACCCGGCGCCGATTCGACCTCGGCCAGCTCTTCCGGCGGCAACGAGTAAAGGTCTTTATCGAGCGGATCACCCGGGTCGATCTTGCTCTGGATCCCGTCGATCACCGCCATCAGCATTGCCGAGAAGGCCAGGTAGCCGTTACAGGACGGATCCGGTGTCCGGAACTCGATCCGCTTGGCTTTCGGCGAGTCCGAATACATGGGAATGCGCACCGCCGCGCTGCGGTTGCGGCTGGAGTAAGCCAGATTAACCGGCGCTTCAAAGCCCGGTACCAGTCGCTTGTAGGAGTTGGTGGTCGGGTTGGAAAAAGCGCAAATCGCCTTGCAATGTTTCAGGATCCCGCCGATGGCCCACAGTGCTTCCTGGGATACGCCGGCATACTTGTCTCCGGCAAACGTCGGCTTGCCCTCTTTCCAGATACTGATGTGGGTGTGCATGCCGGTTCCGTTGTCTTCAAAAAGCGGTTTGGGCATGAAGGTGACGGTGTGCCCGTGACGGTAAGCCACGTTTTTGAGAACGTACTTGAACCACATCAACTGATCAGCCATCTGCAGCAGCGGTTGGAAACGCATATCGATCTCCGCCTGCCCGGCCGTGGCCACTTCGTGATGCTGGGCTTCGATGGCGATACCGAGGCTTTCCAACGTCAGGAGCATTTCAGAGCGCAGATCCTGAAATTTATCCATGGGCGGTACCGGGAAATAACCTTCTTTGTGGCGCGGTTTGTAGCCAAGATTCGGACACTCATCCCGACCGGTGTTCCAGATGCCTTCCACCGAATCGATTTCATAAAAAGCCCGATTGCGCGCCGATTCAAAGCGGATGTTGTCGAAGATAAAGAATTCCGCTTCGGGACCGATATAGGCGGTATCGCCGATGCCGGTGCTTTTCAGAAACGCTTCGGCCTTTTTGGCGATGTGTCGCGGATCCCGGCTGTACGGCTCGCGCGTCACCGGATCGACGATGTCGCAAATCAGCACCAGTGTGGGATCGGTATAAAAAGGATCCATTTTGGCGGTGGTTGGATCGGGGACCACCAGCATATCACTGGCGTTGATCGGCTGCCACCCGCGAATGCTGGAGCCGTCAAATCCGAAGCCATCCTCGAAACTCGATTCATCCAATTCGCCGATCGGAACGCTGAAGTGCTGCCAGAGTCCGGGAAAGTCCATAAACCGCAGGTCAACCAGTTTGGCGCCCTGCTCCTTGGCCATCGTTAATACTTCGTTGGGGGTCATCACACTTCCTCCTTTAATAAACTGAGTGGGCTTCGGTTAAAGCCCGATTTCTGCCAATTCTTAAATTGCGTCCTTGCCCGTCTCGCCGGTGCGGACACGAAGGACTTCTTCAATCGAGTATACAAATATTTTCCCGTCTCCGATCTTGCCGGTATTGGCAGCCTCCCGGATCTTTTCCACCACTTCGTCAGCCCGTTGGGCTTCCACTACAATTTCGATCTTGATCTTGGGGATAAAGTCGACAATGTACTCGGCACCCCGGTAGATTTCTTTGTGGCCTTTCTGTCGGCCATAGCCTTTGACCTCGGTGATCGTCATCCCTTGAATGCCGATCTCGTTCAATGCCTCCTTTACATCATCGAGCTTGAACGGTTTGATGATGGCATCGATTTTCTTCATGATGTTTCCTCCTGTAGACTGATTACTTCTTCAACCAACCGTGTGGTTACTGGATTTCGAAACCTCTCTCTCCATGAAGAGCACTGTCCAGACCTTCAATTTCGTTATCTTCCTCCACCCGTAAGCCGCCGGTGATCAACCGGGTGACGAAAACAACCACCACGGTCGCAACAGCCGTGT
>JAHEIV010000013.1 GCA_024639205.1 Deltaproteobacteria bacterium
GCTGAACCGCAGTTAGCCGAGCAGTATTCGGCGTTCAGCGTTCCCCAGACATACGCCAACGATGTGCTTATCGGACAGGGCGCTCAGACAGAAGAGGTATTTGCCCTTTCGCTCCTGAAACTCGAACCGCAGACCATCTTTATCCCCGACAGTGACGCCGAACTGGTGGAAAATGACCTGGTGGTCATCGGCGGCGGCCCGGCCGGCCTGGCCGCAGGGATTTACGCGGAACGCAGTGGACTGAAAGCAGCAGTCATTGAACGGGATGCACTCGGCGGCCAGGTCGCCTTAACACCGATCGTCGAAAATTATCCGGGCTTTACTTCGGTGGGTGGGAAAACGCTGGTGGACATTATGGTCAGCCATGCGCTGCAATATGTTCAGATATTTAATGGCGAAGAAGTCCTGGAGATCGAGCCGGGAGCGCCCATCACAGTCAAGACCAGTCGAAGAAAATTTAAAACCAGGGCCGTGCTGTTGGCCACCGGTGCCAAGCACCGCAACCTCGGAGTTCCCGGTGAATCCCGCCTGTCGGGCAAGGGTGTCAGTTACTGTGCAACTTGCGATGGCCCCCTGTTTAACGGCAAAAAGGTGATCATGGTTGGTGGAGGCAGCAGCGCGGTAACGGAAGCACTGCACCTTTTCCATCAGGGAGTCGACGTGACACTGGTACACCGCAGAGACAGCCTGCGGGCACAGAATGTTTTGGCCAAGCAGCTGGAGGCCAACAACATACCGATTATGTGGAACACTGAAGTCACGGAGATCTTCGGCAAAGAGCGGGTGCAGGAGGTATTGCTCACGAACAATCAAAGCGGTGAGCAGACCCGGCTCAAGGTTGACGGTGTCTTTATCGCCATTGGCTATGAGCCGTCGGTGAATCTGGCCCGGAATCTCAAAATCGATTTGACAGAAGATGGATTTATTAAGCACGACGACAAACACCGTACCAACATCCCCGGTATCTATTCAGCCGGCGATGTCGAGGGAGGATACAAACAGATCGTTACAGCAACCGGGCAGGGGTCGGCCGCTGCGATGACGATCTTTGAAGATCTGATGAACCCGTACTGGCTGAGCAAACCGAATTAATCCGCATAGCCATCAAATATACGGGTACGTTCATTTGCAGGTAAGATTCAGGTAATCCGGGTGGGGGGCTCCTGTTTGCGCATCAATTCGATATCTCTGGGATTGCAGAGTTTTTTCGGCAGATCGGCCACCCGGCCGCAGGTTATGCACACAAAATTGATCATTTGCAACTTCGGCTTGCAGATGTGTCGGGGATCGCTGGTGGCGATTCCGCAGTGTTCGCAAACGTAAGCCTCCGACGACTCGGCAGGATCGCACAGATGACCGGCCGAGTCGGTCACCTTGCCGCAGGTTTTGCAGCTACGGGCTGACTTCTCCATTCACTTCCTCCTGTTCGACTTTCAATTTTATGATCGCGGCGGATTGCATCCGGCGACTGAAAAAAAGATGTATATCTTCTTGCCGGCAGCCGGGTTTCCTCGGGTTTGACTCCGCATCGCTTTATTTGGTTCCTCCCAGTTCGAAACGATCACTATCTTTCCAGGCCGGAAAGGATCGACGGTATTGCCGAAGCACGTCCCGGTGCAAACGGACGGTTTGGATACAGCGGCTGTGTCCGGTTTGAAACACGATGTTGCCGATCGGATCGACAACCGACGAGTCACCGCTGTGGTAAACACCGTTACCGTCCGTACCGATTCGGTTGACACCCACCACATAAGCCTGGTTCTCGATTGCCCGCGCCTGCAGCAATATTTTCCAGTGTTTCGATCTGGCTGCGGGCCAGTTGGCGACAAACAGCGCCACGTCGAAGTCGTTGCCCGTATTACGGGTCCAGGCCGGAAAGCGCACGTCATAGCAGATAAACGGACGGATTTTCCAACCCTTCAGTTCCACCAGCACATTCTGCCTGCCGGGTGTGTAAACGTCGTGTTCGCCGGTCATGCGAAACAGATGCCGCTTGTCATAGACGAGCAGTTCACCGTCGGGTTTGACCCAGAAGAGGCGATTGTAAAAACGGTTGTTTTCCCGAATCATGATGCTTCCGACCAGGTCGGTATTGTGCTTTTTGGACGCTGCCCGCATCCAGGTCGGGCTTTCTCCCTGCATGGTTTCAGCCAGGTTGCCGGCATTCATGCTAAAGCCGGTTGAAAACATTTCCGGCAGCACGATCAGGTCTGCATCTGGCTCGACCATGCCAACCAGCGTTTCAAACCTTTTCAGATTGGCCGGGATGTCTTCCCAATCCAGATCGGTTTGAATCAGGGTGACGTTCAAATCTTGCATAGAATTTCCGCAGCTTTTTTCAGGGTGTCGTCTTTCTTGGCGAAACAGAATCGAAGGACGCTGTGGTCATCCTGCCGGTGATAGAACACCGATGGCGGAATAGCCGCCACCCCCTTTTCGACCGTCAGCCATTCGGCAAACACAGCATCGGCTTTGTCCGATATTTCGGAGTAATCGAGCATCTGGAAATAGGTGCCCTGGCAGGCCAGCGGTTTAAAGCGCGATTCGCGGATCAGGTCGAGAAACAGATCCCGCTTTTGCTGGTAAAATGCCGGCAGTTCGAGATATACGTTTCTTTTCTGTAAAAATTCGGCATAGGCCAGCTGTGTCGGGGTGCTGGTGGCAAATGTCAGAAACTGGTGAATCTTGCGGAATTCATCGGTCAGCGCCGGCGGTGCCACGCAGTAACCGATCTTCCAGCCGGTCGTATGGTAGGTTTTGCCGAAGGAGCTGACCACAAAACTGCGATCTGCCAGTTCCGGATCCCGCAGCATGCTTTCGTGGCCGGCACCGTCGAAAATGATGTGCTCGTAGACTTCATCGCTGATTATCAGCAGACCGTTGCGCTGTACAATCTCCTTGAGCGCCGCCACGTCATCGGTGGAAAAGACCTTGCCGGTGGGGTTGTGGGGTGAATTGAGGATGATCAATTTGGTCTTTTCCGTGACGGAATCGCCGATTTCGTCCCAGTCGATTCGGTAATCCGGATATTTCATTTGACGGTAAACCGGCGTGCCGCCGTTGAGCGTGACCACCGGCACGTACGAGTCATAAGCCGGCTCCAACACGATTACTTCATCGCCCGGCCGGACTGTTGCCGATATGGCGGCAAACAGTGCTTCGGTGGCGCCGGAGGTGACGGTAACCTGCGATTCCGGATCGACATCCGCGCCATACAGATCTCTGATTTTTTCGGCAATGCGTTCCCGCAGAACCGGTATGCCCTGCATCGGTGCGTACTGGTTGTGGCCGGAGCGCATGTAGTGTTCGACAAGGGATATCAGATCCGGTGACACGTCGAAATCGGGAAATCCCTGGGACAGGTTGTGTGCCCCGTGATCGGCAGCCAATTTGGACATCACGGTGAAGATGGTTACGCCTACATCGGGCAGTTTGGAGCGAATTTTCATCTCGGGCCCTTCATGTAATCATACGTTGCGAATCATTGAAAAAATAAAAATTAACCATACGAACAAGCCCGGTGCATGTCAAGGTTCGGGGTATGGTCGCGCCGCCGTTGTGTTGACTGCCGAAAAATTGTGTGCGATGTTGACTTGCGTAACTTACACCCCGTTTACGAAATGATCGCAGCGGTTCCGCAGACGCAGCGGCCGTTGGCGTACAATTCATCGCCGGAAAGGAAGTACATTGTCATGCGCCGAATCCTTCGAAACCTGGTCACCGTTCATGCCTGTCTGCTCATTTTACTGGTAGCGGTCGGCGCCTGTCGCAGTGCTGCCCCGCTGGGAGGACTGCAGCTGGAGAAAATCGAACTACCACCCGGATTCAGCATCGAGCTGTATGCCGAGGGCGTTGAGAGTGCTCGCTCCATGGCGCTGAGTCCGAATGGTGTGCTTTTTGTCGGTACACGCCGGGAAGGCAAGCTGTACGCAGTGGTGGATTCGAATCGCGACAACCGCGCCGACAAGGTTTGGGTGCTGGCAGACGGGCTCAACATGCCCAATGGCGTTGCCTTCCGCGACGGTTCTCTGTATGTTGCCGAAGTCCACCGTATTCTTCGCTACGACAACATCGAAACTCGCCTGCAATCCCCCCCCGAGCCGGTTGTGGTGAGCGCTCAGTTTCCATCCGAAACGCATCACGGGTGGAAGTACATCGCCTTTGGTCCGGATGGGCGACTCTATGTACCGGTGGGTGCACCCTGCAATGTCTGTGAGAAAAGCGACAAGCGTTTTGCGACCATTATGCGCATGCGACCGGACGGCCGGGACCTGGAGATTTTTGCCCACGGGGTGCGCAACACGGTGGGTTTCGACTGGCGCAAGGAGACCGGGGAGCTCTGGTTTACCAACAACGGACGTGACTGGATGGGGGACGACCTGCCGCCGGACACGCTGCACCGGGCCGGCAGCGGCGGATTGCATTTCGGCTTTCCATACTGCCACGGTGGCGATATCCCGGATCCGAAATTCGGGGCAAAGCGCAGGTGCGATGAATTTACCCCGCCGGTGCTCAAGCTCGGTGCCCATGTTGCGGCGCTGGGGATGAAGTTCTACCACGGTGAGATGTTTCCGCCCCAATTCAAGGGCAGCATCTTCATCGCTGAACATGGATCCTGGAATCGCACTACCCCGATTGGGTATCGAATAACGCGCATCGTGCTCAAAGGCGACCGCCCATTTCGATACGAGGTGTTCGCGCAGGGCTGGCTGCAGAAAGACAGGGCATGGGGACGCCCCGTGGACGTCCTCGTTATGCCCGATGGCGCCTTGCTGGTTTCGGACGACCGGGCCGGGGTGATCTACCGCATCAGCTACAAACGGTATTGAACCGGTCCGGGTCGAAGCCCTGAAGCCACATACTAACCACTGGTCGGAACAATTCAAAAGCCGTGACTGCTGATAATTTCAAAGCAGACGAAGCCGAAGGGAGTTTTCCGCAACGGCCCGTCGTGGCGGTCGGCGCGGTTGTGTTCAAAGACGGACGCGTGCTGCTCGTTCGGCGGGGTCATCCACCTTCAGAGGGTCTCTGGGCGATACCGGGGGGTAAAGTGTGCCTGGGCGAGACGCTTCAGACAGCGGCCGAAAGAGAAATATTGGAAGAGACCGGACTGACCATCCGGGCGCTCGATCCGGTATATGCATTCGATCACCTCGAACGGGACGAAACCGGGCGGATCCGGTTCCACTATGTCATCGTGGACTTGCAAGCGGAGTACCTGGCAGGGCGGATCCGATCAGGAGACGATGCCCGCGAAGCAAGGTGGGTAGAGCCGGGTGAAATTGCGAACATGACGGTAAGCGCCCGCACCCGTGATCTGCTGCGCCGGCAGTTTCAGTTCGGCTGAAAGCGTTTCATGAAAACTGCGGGTCTTCCTCTATCCGTGCTTCCAGCCAGTTGATCAGGACCTGAAAACGGGGATCGAAGGGGTCGAGTCTTGCGGCTCTGCTCACGTCCCGATAAGCTTTTGTATATTGGTTTTGTCGGGTCAGAGCTACCGCACGCTGATAATGCACTGCGGCCATCGTGGGAACCAGCTCCAGCGCCGCGGTAAAGTCGGCCACCGCCTTTTCGTATTCTTCCAGACGGATGTAGACCGCACCACGGTTGATCAAGGCATCGGCATTGGAAGGGCATGCGCGCAGCGCTTGCGTGTAATCTGCCGCAGCTTTTGGGAAATCTCCCGTTTTCTCACGCGCAAAGCCCCGGTAGACATACACCTCTTGCAGGGCCACATCCATATCCAGGGCCCGGTTGAAATCTTCGATCGCCGCAACCGGAGTCTCCATTTCCAGCCCGCAGAGGCCGCGGAGAAAATACATTTCGGCATTACGCGGTTCGATTTCGATCGCTGCGGTCAGCAACTCAGCCGCCCGTTCGAAGTCCCCGGCTTCCATGCAAAGCCGGCTTTCGCTGAAAAGATCATCGGGTTTCATAAGCCCTGCGTCCCTGCACGTTGTGTTAATTTAATAGACCGAAACTGCTGAAATCATTACAAACTAAGTCACGGCACCCCATGCATCCGGACCGATTGAAATGGAATCGCAAGCATCGCCTCACTGGACCGGGCTCGAAGCCCTCGGCTGCGGTTGCGCAACATGTCCATCTGGCACGGCCCGGCAGGGCGCTGGACCTCGCGGCCGGCAACGGCCGGAATGCGCTGTTTCTGGCCGGTAAGGGCTTTGCGGTGGATTCCGTCGATATATCCGATGTCGGGTTGCGCATGTTCGCCAACCGGCATGAAAACGTTTTTGCACTGTGTGCAAACCTGGAAACTTACGAGATCACCGCCAATCGTTACAATCTGGTCATCAACATCAACTACCTCAATCGACGTCTGTTTCCGTATATCCAGGAGGGGCTTGTCCCTGGTGGGTTGCTGATTTTTGAAACCTTTTTGAATCTACCGGGGTTTGAGCCCCAAAAGCCCTTTTCTCCAGAGCACCTGAATCACCTGTTGAAGCCCAACGAACTGGCATTTGCTTTTCCGGGCCTCACGCCTCTTATCTGCCGTGAGACAAAAGTCCCCGGGCCGGGGGATCCGTATCCATCGGCCTTGCTGGTGGCCGTTAAGGGTGAAGCTGATTTGCGCGTAAAAAAGACAGAACATCTTTCCAGTACTGATCCCAGCTCGGGGGGCAGTCGTTGTGGCTGCAAGCGTAAGTGATCAGTTCGCTGTTGGGCGATGCCCGGTGCAGGGCCAGCGCATGCCGGTAGGGAATGATTTCGTCGTGCCGGCCGTGGATGATCAGAATCGGTCCGGCATAAGCGCTGACAACCGCCAGGTTGTCAAAAGGATCGCGTACCAGAAAGCCCGGTACCAGAAACCGGGCGGCAAAGGAGCGAATGCTCGTGAAACTCGAAACAAGGATGATGGCCGCGCATTTGCGTCTGGCGGCCAGTGCGCATACGGCACCCCCGCCCAGGGACCGCCCGAACAATATGATTCGGTCCGGGTCGACACGGTGCCGCTCCAACAGCATGTCGTAGGCAGCACTGAACGCTTCGGTGATGCTCGCCTGTGACGGGCTTCCTTCGGAACGGCCGTATCCCGGGTATTCCACCAGCAGCACCGCGATACCGGCCTCGGTGAGCGGTTGGAATTCTTCTCGCGCATAGTCGATCAACTCTGCATTGCCGTGACCAAAGATTACAACCGGAGCCGGGCGGTCCTTATCGGTCGCAACCGGGGGCAGAAACCAGGTTTCAACCCTGCCCGCGGTGGTGGGGATCCACTCCTTTATCATCCGGGCGTCGGCGGCAGGCTCATCGGGCAGATACCCGGTCTGGCTGCGCGGAAAAATCATCGGGCGCGCCAGGAAATATAAAAGGCCCAGATAAGCAAGATAAAGTCCCGCTGCCCACGCCGTATATTTGAGTATTACCTGTATCAAATCTTTTTCTCGAATCACCGCTGCGAATGCCTTCGGGTCCGATTCGGTAAATGGAGCGATTCGGGTTGAGCCGGCCCGCTCGTTTGATGAATATCATTGAGCAAATATGAAAAAATCCCGAGGGTTGCGAGTAGGGGCCAATTGTTGCCGGACCCTTCCAATAATTCTTTCAGCCGGCGGGAATTTTGTCAATATGGACATCGTTGCTTTGATTTGTTACAAACTAAATCATGCATGAAAATTTATGAGCGGTTGGCATCATCGCCAACCGGCAGCGGTGGCGCTCACCCAAAGGCCAATCGACGTGCCCAAAATGGCAGTGGATCGAAAGATCAAAATCGTTTGCAGCTCGTCAATTTTCACCCCTCCGACTCGTGCGTGACTCAGGGACCGAGTGAATGTGCTCATTGATTCTAAACGAATCATCTGCCGTTCCGGTGGGTACCGGTGACACAAAGCCAACCGCAAAAGGGGAAAGGAGTTCCCCATGATACTGCAGAGTATGGCCGGCCTTGTTTTTTTCATGCTATTCGCCTGGCTCATCAGCGAAAACCGGAAGAAAATTCGGCCAAAGACGGTTCTCATCGGCATCGGTCTTCAGCTGGCGGTGGGATTCTTGCTGCTCAAGCTGCCCATATTTAGGGAGTTCTTTATTTTTCTGAATCAACTGGTCCTGACCCTGGAGAAATCGACTACAGCCGGCACCTCTTTCGTTTTCGGGTATCTCGGCGGGGGAGAACTTCCCTTTGACGAAAAGTTTCCGGGCTCCAGTTTCATATTTGCCTTTCGTGCGCTTCCCCTGATTCTGATCATGAGCGCTCTGTCGGCCCTGCTGTTTTATTGGAAGATACTGCCGGTGGTCGTAAGAGGATTCTCCTGGGTGCTGCAAAAGACAATGGGCGTCGGCGGGGCGGAAGGCGTGGGGGTGTCGGCCAATATATTTGTCGGTATGGTGGAGGCGCCGCTCTTTATCCGTCCGTATCTTCAATATATGACCCGCAGTGAGCTTTTCACACTGATGACCTGCGGTATGGCCACTATTGCCGGCACGGTTATGGTGTTGTATGCCAGTGTCCTGACCCGAGCCGTGCCGGACGTAATGGGGCATATTCTTACCGCGTCGATCATCAGCGTGCCGGCTGCCATCACGATTTCCAAAATCATGATACCGGAAACCGGAACGCTCACCACCGGTGAAATGAGCACACCGGTGGAAGCGGCCAGTTCAATGGATGCCATCACCAAGGGGACGCTGCAGGGAGTCAAACTGCTGATCAATATCGTTGCCATGCTGGTTGTACTGGTGGCCCTGGTTCACCTGGTGAATCTGGTTTTGGGAATTTTGCCCGATTTGGCGGGACAAAAGATAACGCTGCAGCGCGTTTTCGGGTGGTTGATGTCCCCGGTTGTCTGGCTGATGGGAGTACCCTGGAGTGAATCGAACACAGCCGGATCTCTCATGGGTACCAAGACGGTACTCAACGAGTTTTTAGCCTATCTCGATCTGAGCCGCCTGCCGGAGGGCATGTTGAACCCGCGTAGCAAGCTGATCATGACATACGCCATGTGTGGTTTTGCGAATCCCGGCAGCTTGGGGATCATGATTGGCGGAATGGGTACGATGGCTCCACAGCGGCGGGACGAGATCGTCTCCCTCGGTTTTCGTTCCATCGTGGCCGGAACGCTCTCTACCTGCATGACCGGAGCAGTGGTGGGAATCGTTGGGGTCAGCGGTTGACAACCCAAGGCGAGACCGGTCGGCGCCGTTGTAAAGACGCCCCGGCAACGACTTGACACTGCGTCGAAAAACCTTTACTATCCGAGCAGTTCAAGGTTGATGATCACGTGAATTTCGCAAGGAGGATTGCATGCCGGGTAAAACAGATTACGAGTGCAAATTTTGTGGTAACAAAAAGCAAGTGGAGAGTTCCGACAGCGACACGCCGGAATGCTGCCGAAAACCGATGATTAAGGCCGAGCCGCTGCCGGTTTGTGAAACGAGCACCACAGCCGAGCACTCCAGAGCAGATGACATGGGCGAGCCCTGCGACGACGGAAGAGCCGGCAGCTGAACTAGCGGTCACTTCCGGGTGCAGCGTATCCGCCGGGTGTCTACAAAAGAAACAAAACGCCCGTTTGTTCGCCATTCGTTGAACAAACGGGCGTTTTGCATTCGTGCCGACCGTTTACCGGTTGGCTGCCGCTGTCGCTGGCAAACCGAATGAAACGGCCGCTGCCGATCCGGCAGCGGCCGTGGCAGTTAAATCGGGTATATTCGAATCAGAACCGCCAGAACTGGTTGTCGAACCAGATCTCATCCGTCAGCTCGCGATCAATTCTGGCCAGATGATCCAAATGGGTTTTCTCCCAGTCCGCCAGCCAGCGGTACAAGGCCTGTTCTTCAGCGTCGACGGCGGTCTCTGCTCTTTTGGAGTAGAGGGTGATGGCGCTTTTTTCCATAGCCATGGCAGCTGAAATGGCTGCCGCTTCAAAATCCGCGGCTGCGATCTGCTCTTTCCACTCTTTTGTCAGCACGGCGGGCGACAGATCGATGGACGCATCGCCCTCGAGCTCTGCGCGCTTGAACGAGCCGGTTTCCTGCAGCGAGTCGAACTGCTCGGTCAATACCTGAATGTGTTTTTGTTCCTCCTCGGCCATCTGGCTGAAGAAACTTCTGGCAGCGTCGCTGCGGGTGTCGCTCGCCACCTTCTGGTAAAACGCTCGGCCTCTTCGTTCCAGTAAAATTGCCCTTTTCAGTATGTCTGCAGCTTCCCCTTCACCCATGGCACTCCTCCTGTGATCGGCATATTTAGACATGCAGCTAAGCGGTTTTCGTCACGTTCATGAAAACAATAGGCATGAGCAGCGGTTTTGGCAACACCCGGCGGTTACTCGCTGTCCGGTGTTGCGTCGAACAGGTCGGCCAGAGGCTTCTCATACCAGCTGTTCAAAGAAAATCCTGAAATGAAACCGTTGTGCCCGCCGTAAGGCTGGATGGCAAGGGAGGTGTGCGCGTTGAGCCGAAGACGGGTAAATTCCTCCACTCCGATGATGGGGTCGTCTTCGGCGGTCAGAAGGGTCGTCGGCACGGCAATATCGTGCAGCGCCTCTCCCACCAGGGTGTAGGCATTGAAATACTCTCGAGCGGAATCATACCGGCTGTAGTCCGACAGCAGCGCTTCGGTCACCGAACGCACAGAATCCAGTTGGAGCAGTTCGTTGAAATCGTACCGGTGGGGAAACAGGGCCTGCTTTTTCTGCAGCGACCGGCGCCACTTCTTTAGAAAATATCGCAGGATGTAACCACTGGAGTCAATTTTATCGGTGGCTTCACTCGGATCGAGCACCGGACTGATGCTGACCACATGCTTCAGGTTTGCAATCGGCTCCTGCCTGCAACGAAGGGCGATTCGCAGGGCGAAGTTGCCGCCCAAAGAGAAGCCGACCAGAAATGTCGGGATCACCGGCTGCATCCCTGCGATCTGGCTCACTGCAGTAAATACTTCTTCGATGGCTGAGGCATAGAAAAGACCCTCATTTAGATGATGGCTGTCTCCGTGGTCGCGCAGGTTCAACCGGAAAACGGCGTATCCCCTTTCGAACAGAGTGCCGCCGGTTCGCCGGATATAAATGGATTCCGAGCTGCCCTCCCAGCCATGCAATAATATCACCATTCCCCGGGGTGGTCGGGTGGGTTGGTTCGAGTGGTAGCCGAGCAGTCGAACGCCTTCACCGGTGGTGAGGATCACCTCGCGGGCGGATTTCAGCATGGGAGTGGGTCGCAAGGCACGGATTCGACTGCTGCAGAGCACCGTCTGCAGATGAGGGTTACGAAAAGGCGGCGGCGGATTGAATGGTTCGGTCAGCCGCATGGGGGGGTCATTCTCCGGCGAGATCACAGATGAGCTCGACGGCGTGATCGAGATCGATCTTCGACATGTTCAACACCAGGTCATAATGTTCGGGTAGATCGTAACCTTCGGAGTGAAAAAGCTTCATCAGCTTCATCCGCCGTTTTCCCTGTTTGGCTACCGCCTGACGGGCCTGTTCACGCGGAAGACCGTAGTTTTCTTGCATGAATCGGATCCGGTCGCTTTCGTCGGCTACCAGCAAAATGTGGTAGGTGTCTTTGCGGTCTTTCAGAATGAACTGGGCCCCTCTACCCAGGACAACGGTGTTTCCCTTCTCGACAATCTGGGGCACAATCTGGTGCAGCAATTGGATATAGTGCTGGGCGTCCATGTATTTTCGCTGTGGGTCGAGGATCCGGCTGATGAAGCTTTTGGGGGCAAGCCTGGCGATATCTGCAGCGGATCCATAGTCGAATTCCACCTCGAAATTACGAATGCCTTCCGGGGTAAGCTCGCCCATTTCGGCCATTTTTTCGATGATCTGTTCATGGGCAACATGGTACTGGAGTTTTTCAGCAACTTTCAGTGCCAGGGTTTTTCCACCGGCTCCGAACTGCCGAGAGATGGTAATGATGGCCATCGAAATTCTCCTCACGGTCGGTGTATGGTGAAGCTGACCATACCGGCAAATTGCGCCGGCGGTCAAGTGATATTCCTGAACTTGTGCGATTCGGAAGCGTTCCGGTGCAAGCTTTCATCCACTGCGATGCAAAGGCCCGGATGCGGCTTCCCCGCAACTCCGTTTCCATCGCCAGGTTTGACACCCCGGGTATTTTCTTCTATACATCGTCTGACGATTCCGACAACCCAATCGGATCGGTTCGTACTTCGCGGCGACTCCAGCGATGCGATTTGCGGCAGTCGCTTGCGTGTCGCCGCAAAACGGCTGCGCCTGCTCGGGATTCCAATTACCGCCGGATGATGCACGAATCGGAGTCGTTGCTGAATCCGCCGCATTTGCGGCGGACAAGTCATGCGGCAGCCCGACTTGAAGGACGCAGCCATTGGCTATTTCAGACCCTTCATAATCTGCCAGAGGCGGACAAGCTCCGCACATAAATGCCTCCGGATCGCCCGTTTCAGGAACGCTTCAATGGCTAAAATTGTAGATTTAGAATCTTATCGCAGCCGGCAGGTCGCTGAAAGGACCTTTGGTCCCTGGAAGAGACGATTCGGGGAATCATACGATGCACAGACTCTTCCGGCCGACCTTTCGCACAGTACGTTGTTTCGCCTGGCCCAGCCGGGCGACGAGAGCACGGCGGCTTTCTACGAGCTGGTGATGGGAGCTCTGGATCTCGGGCAGGCCGACAGGTTTTATTATCTCGACAAAGCAGAGCAGTTGCGGGTGGTCGATTTGCATCTTTTTCTGGCAGATCAGGTGAGATACGAGTTGATGCGGCGGCTGGGCTGGGTGGACCGGTTTGCCGGCCAGATGCTTTCGCTCATGGAACTGATAGAGCGAATCGATCAGCTGAAACTGCAGAACCGGCAGGACCCGCCGCAGCTCACCGAAACGCATCCGGATCACTCTCATTTTTTAGAGCTGGACGCCTTGGACAAGGAATCATTTGTGCGCCGTCTGCTGCCCCAGGCGCTGGAGGAATTTCGCAAAAAACTTTAGGGTGCGAAAATGAAAAGCGTTCATCGATTTTCCCGCCGGAATCAGGTGAATCCCGATCTTGCAGGCGTCGCAGGACCTGCTGTTCACACGAAATATCATACAGTATTCAGCCTACTGCGGCACATATCCGAACCACTTCCGGAATAAAATATCAAAGCGCCCCTCTTCGATAAGCTTCAATATCTCCACATTCACCTTTTTTCTCAGAGCGCTATCTTGTTGAAGTGCCATACCGTAGCTTTGGCGCTGATGGACGCGACCGACGGTTTTGGCGATGTACCTGCCGGAGGTCTGGATGTAGTCGGCGATGGCCGGTGCATCAAACAGGACCGCATCCACTTTTCTTTTGTGCAGGGCCCGGTAGGCCTCATCGATCGTTGGAAACAGCTGTACCGATTTGGTTTGAATATTGCTGACAAATGTCGCGCTGGTAGTATCCTCCTTGGTGGCGACGACCTTATCCACGAGATCACCGATGTCGGCGATCGTCTCATCGCTCGCGCGCACCAGCAGCCGCAGGCTGGAATGAAAATATGCGTGCGAAAAATCGATGATTTTCTCTCTTGCCGCATTGATGGTAATGCCACCAAGGGCCACATCGATTTTTTTCTCTGCCAGCGCGGGAATCAGTGATTTAAAGCCCATCCGAATCAGCCGATAGGATAGCCCCTGTCTCTCGGCGACAATTCGCCAGAGTTCCACCTCAAATCCAGTGTAGCTGCCGCCGGAACCGATAAATACAAAGGGCCTGAAACCGGTATCGCAGCCGACGATCAACTCCTTTGCCGCAGACGGGTGTGATGCCGGAAGCGATAAGGCCAAAACCATCAGGACAATTATAATCGCAGTTCGCATGGGTTTAATTCTCTTAGGGCTTCAGGTTTGGTTTTTCGGATCGGCCCGGTAGGCTGCAAGCTCCCATACCGACCGGATCGTGTCGTGCCGGATAATGTATATTGCCCTGTCGTCGCCGCAAACTTTAAAATAGCGATGATCCGGTGACAGCCAACAATCGATCACCTCGGACACTTCCACACTTCGCTGCGCAAAATGGATCCGACGCGGCGTTTCTTCACCGCGGTAGCCGGAATAACATTCTACTTCGATTTCCATAACTGCATACCAGGGTCAACAGGTAAGCCGCAATCGCACCCAGCATAATAAAGGAAATACCGAGAGTCAACGCCGTCTGGACGGAAACGATGGATGCCAGAATCGAAGCACAACCGTTTGCGGTCCAGGCCTGGGTCCGATTACCCGGCTGTTGCAGAAGCGTTCGCATTCCGGCAGGAAACGGGACCCCGGCCAGCACCGCCGATGGGGCAAGCAGTGCCAGACATGCAACGATTTTCCAAACCGGTGCCAGATCGATAATTCGATTGAGCAGGCCATGGCAGAAAATAACCGTCAGTGCCAAAGATACAAGCAGCAAGGCGATGAACACCGGCAGGGCAGACGCCTGCAATCTTTGGGACAAAAGCCCGCCGATTGCCGAGAAGATCAGCATGCCGGCGGCCGCCACCGTAAAGCTGATGGTCGGATGAGCGAATACCAGTACGAATTGCTTTATAAAAAAAAGCTCGATGAACATGAAACCGGCTCCGACCGAGAGAAAATAAATGACCCGACCACCGGCCAGCGGCCGGTGTTTTTTTCGAACGATCAGTGTCGGCAGTCCGAGAAGCAGCATCGAGACGGCGATGGCCTCCACCAGAACCACCGAGACGATGATTTCACCGGACATCAAAAGGTAATACAGGCGGCTTCCGGTGCTTCGATACAGCTCCGGAAGTCGGTGCCACTTGATAAACCGCGACGGAAACGGCCGATCGTCTGATTGAGGAGCAATGTCCAGGGGGTAGGATCTAAACAGCGCACCGGTCTGTCCGCCCTCAAACGCCCGGGACAGACGCATGATTTCATTGTGGTAAAATGGTTCTTTGAAAACCGCGTATCGATTCACCGGATAATGTTCCATCGGTTGAAAAAACACCAGGTCGAAGTTTCGCTCTTTGATGAACGCACCGATGTCGCCATTTGCACCGGGAGGGGTGCGGAAAACGATCAGCGTGTAGGTGTCCCAGTTGCGAAGCAGCAGCAAATGCCTGGCGGGTTTATCGTATCCCAGATCGGTGAGAGCCTGGTAGGCGGTGGCCCACATGCGCAATGAATCGGAAGGGGGAAGCTGCAGTTTCCGGGATATGATCAGAACACCGCTTTTCTTCAGGTGATTCAGGTACCGGGTAAAGGAGTCCCGTGTGAAATCATACTGCTGATCCAGCGCTGCCGAGCCGGATAAAGATGTCCCCCAGTTTTCGACATGTATAACGTCAAATTGTCTCTTGAATTTTTGAAGGTATTGGCGAAAATGACCGGCGTAGACGATAAAACCGTAATGTTCTGCCAGTCGCCTTGCCACAACAGGATTTTTTTCAACCAGGGTTATGGTATCGGCGCCGGAGGCAACAGCGCAGGCCACGGCAACACCGCCGTCGCCTTGCACAATCAGCACATCTGCGGGTTTGGGTGTCAGGTGATATCCGGCGTAAGAGAGCGTGTAGCGGGCGAAATCGGCGGTTTCCGGCTTCAGATTTCGATAC
>JAHEIV010000327.1 GCA_024639205.1 Deltaproteobacteria bacterium
ATCATCCTTGATGCCCTACCCGGTTAAGGCGCTACGCATAAAGGATGATTCAAATCTGGAACTGGCATCGGCATATCAAGGAATCGTTAGGGCGTTGCTCCTCGATACCTATACCAAAGATAAGTTCGGCGGCACTGGCAAGACATTTGACTGGGGCCTAGCAAAAAAAGCGAAGGCATTCAGTATACCAATTATCTTATCCGGCGGGCTGAGGCCTTCGAATATCGAACGCGCCGTTCGGATTGTAGAGCCCTATGCTGTAGACGTAAACAGCGGCGTGGAAGATCAGCCGGGGAAGAAAAATTTTGCATTGATGAAAGAGTTGATGGTAAGGCTTGGAAAACATGGATAGCGCGGTGTAATGGGAAATCCTCCCTGGCGCCCTTTTAAAAAAAAAGGAATCAAATCATCTTGTTACACCGCCCTTGTCACAAAGTGAGAATTCATATCTTCCCCCTTTTCAAAGGTACCGAATGGGATTGGTTACCGAATGCGATCATTCGTGTTAATTCGTGTCCATTCGTGGCGAACAAATTTTTGGGTGCCTAACATCAAGTTTATTGATTACGGGTAGGTTTTAATTGATTTTAAATTCACCATCGGAGAAAAAAAATGCTTGAAACACGCTACTACGGGGAATTCGGCGGCGCCTATCTGCCGGAAATCTTGGTATCAACGTTCGAGGAACTGGCGGCCGCTTTCCGGGATGCCCGCAACGATGCCGGGTTCTGGGAACAATATAAAAATATGATGTCGACGTATTCCTGTCGTCCAACTCCGTTGACCTATGCTGAAAATCTGTCCGCTTATTTCGGCGGTCCGCAAATCTACATTAAACGCGAGGATTTGAATCACACCGGCGCGCACAAGGCTAACAATGTAATGGGGCAGGGCATGCTGGTGAAACGAATGGGCAAACGCCGGGTGATCGCCGAGACCGGTGCCGGGCAGCACGGCGTGGCCACGGCCACCATGGCGGCCAAATTCGGATTGGACTGCGCAATTTACATGGGCGAGCTGGACGTGGCGAGACAGCGTCCGAATGTTTTCTGGATGGAGCGACTCGGGGCCACGGTGATCCCCGTCAAGGACGGCAGCCGCACCCTCAAAGACGCCATCAACGCCGCCATGCGCGACTGGGCTGCCAACATGGATGATACCCATTATGTCCTGGGTACGGCCTGCGGCGCGCACCCCTATCCAGAGATGGTGGCTTATTTCCAGTCCATTATCGGCCAGGAAGCCCGGCGCCAGATCCTGCACCGCGAGGGTCGTCTGCCGGCACGGGTCTACGCCTGTGTCGGGGGCGGCTCCAATGCCCTGGGGATTTTCAGCGGCTTTTACGATGATCCGACCGAATTGGTCGGGGTCGAAGCCGGCGGCGAGGGCCTGGATAGCGGCCAGCATGCGTCGCGGCTGGCCTCAGCGGAAGGAACCCCCGGAATTGCGCAGGGATATAAAACCTACTTCCTGCAAAATAAAGACGGGCAGATGCAGGAGACTCACAGCGTGGCGGCGGGATTGGATTACGTCGGCGTCTCTCCCATTCTGGCCGCCATGCGGGATGACGGCCGCATTCGATTTGAAGCCGCAATGGACCGCGAAGTTCTGGACGCCTTTACCCTGACGATGGAAAAAGAAGGTCTGATACCCGCATTGGAGTCAGCCCATGCATTTGCGCAGGCCTTCAAAGAAGCGCCGGACATGATACCGGATGAGATCATTCTGATCAACCAATCCGGACGGGGTGACAAAGATATTTTTACCGTAGCCGATGCATTTTCCGATCGGCAATGGAGCCGTTTTATTATAACGAAAGCCGAGGAATATGGTGCTAAACTCGTATCTTGAGAATAAACTGGCTGAGAAAGAAATTTTGTTGATGACCCATATCGTTCTTGGATATCCGTCTTTCGACGACAGCCTGCGGATTATCGAAACCATGGTCGAAGCCGGCGTCGATCTGATGGAGCTGCAGATTCCATTTTCGGAGCCCACGGCCGACGGGCCGGTGATCGCGCGCGCCAACCAGAGGTCACTGGAAGACGGGGCGACCGTGGCCGCTTGCCTAAATCTGGCCGAAAACGCAGCACGCACTTTTGATATTCCGTTTCTTCTGATGGGCTATTATAATATCCTTTACCAATACGGCCTGGGACAGTTCGTTGCGGCCATGAAGGGCAACGGATTACAGGGTGCCATTTTCCCCGATATACCGCCCGAAGAAGGTCAGGAATACCTTGAAACCATGCAGGAAAATGGTCTGGCACCCATCATGATTTTTTCTCCGACAACTTCGGCCGAGCGCATGCGATATATCGATTCCGTTGCAGCCGGATTTATTTACTGTGTGGCCCGAAAAGGAGTTACCGGCGCAGAAACAAGTTTTACCCATGAACTTGGAGACTATCTCAAAAAATGCCGCGAGAATACCCGGCTGCCCCTGGCGCTCGGGTTTGGTATCAAAGAAAGGTCGGACATTGAATTTCTGAAAGGCAAAGCGGATATCGCCGTTATCGGCTCCCAGGCCATGCGGGTAATGGAAAAAGACGGCATTGAAGCAGTGGGCGGATTTATTCGCGGGTTGAGATAGCTCCAATTACATCGATCTGAAAGTCGGCTAAAATGTTTTTCCTTTTCGTGGCCGGTTAGGCATGGCAGATTTAACCCGGCCCGACAAGGGGCCAGAGCAGCTACGCTGTTTTCAGGCCCCAGCGTGGGGATTGCATGGGCCCGGTTCGCCCGGGCCCCGCGTTCCCCGTTAAAACTGCCGCCAGGTTTGCAGCTGCACCCGGGAGCCGGTGCCGGCCCCGAAGTCTTCACCGCCGATCTGGATGATCTGTCCGTCGACGGTGGTCATGTAGGCATGCTGCCGGTCCACGAAAATGGAGCCCCTGATCTTGCCGATATCGGTCAATTTCCAGGCCAGAGCGCCGTCGGCCAGTTTGAGCTTGAGGAAGTTGCCGCTGGGCTGACCGGTAACGGGCGCATCCTGCCGCGGATCGCTGCCTTCCATACTGCCGAAGGCGGTGGCCACGAAGATGTAGCCGTAGGCCACGGTGGGCGTGGACCAGACCTTTTCGCCGGCCGCCAGATCCACCTTCCACAACAGGGTCCCGGCGCCGCCGGCATAGGTCGGCACGCTTTGCTTGGTGGTGGCGTCGACGGCGTAAATGGCGTAGGTTTGATCGTCCGCGGCCCAGTTGGCGCCGCCCGTGCCGAATACCAGTATCGTGTGGCCGCCGCTGCGCAGAATGGCGGGTGAGACCGAAATGGGGTGGCCGATGCCCACGTTGTACAGCGGGATCTGTTTGGTGTCATCACCGGTGCCCTCCGTGCCGTTCGGGTTGCTGCCGTCGATCGCGTCCAGCTCCCACATCCGGCCGTTCATGTCGCCCACGTAGACGCGGTCCACAAAGCTGTCGCCGTCCAGATCATAGACGGTGGCCGCCCCGGGGATGTCGTTGACGGAATCGGCGTACTCGGCCGAAAAGTGCCACAGCTTGTCGCCGGTTGTCAGATCGAAGGCAAACACGTTGATGCCCCCGTGGTCGACGGCGATCTGGGCAAAACCGGTCGAGACAAACACGACCCATTTGATTTCGTAGCCGATAATTTCATCCGTATCGTCGTCGCCGTCGACATCATCGACGTCCCGCACGGGATACTTGACCTTGTCGATGGCGACGCTGTTGGCGTGGCCCATACCGCCGCCGGGTGCTTGGGTGTCGGTGGCTTCCCAGAGCGGGAACCAGTTGTCGGGATCGCTGACGTCCAGGGCATAAATCGAGGTGCCCCCGAACCCTTCGGAGCCGGCCAGGATCGTGCGCCACTCGTCGCCGTCGCCGTCATGATCGTAGTAGACGTCCTTGGCCGTGGGCGAGGCATCCACGCCGGCGAAATCCTGGACGGCGTTGGGATCGGTGCGGTCGTTTTTGAGCTTGCCCAGCAGGTTGCGGGGGATAAAGGCCCACTTTTCCCGGCCGCTGGCGGTTTCGATGGCATGCAGCATGCCGTAGAGATCGCCGACATAGGCGATCTCATCGCGCGAGCCGCTGACCCGGGTCTTGGTGCCGACTATCACTGGCGCC
The DNA here is from genome assembly GCA_024639205.1 of Deltaproteobacteria bacterium. Taxonomy (GTDB): domain Bacteria; phylum Desulfobacterota; class Desulfobacteria; order Desulfobacterales; family SG8-13; genus SG8-13. The sequence continues at coordinate 4,092 of JAHEIV010000327.1, forward strand.
GAGTGCATGATGCCGCCCAGCCTGTTGGTCGACACTTTCCAGGTACTTAGACCGG
>JAHEIV010000328.1 GCA_024639205.1 Deltaproteobacteria bacterium
TTTTCCTTGGTGTCGGCGCCTGGAAGGATTACAGCCTGCGCGCCGAAGGTGAAGATCTGAAGGGCTGCTTTACGGGTATCGACTTTCTCACGCGTTTCGCGGTGGACCAGCAGTCGGCGCAACCCGCCCGCGATATTCCCATCGGTCGCCGTTGTATCGTCATCGGCGGCGGCAACACCGCCATCGACTGTGTTCGGACACTGGTGCGCCTCGGAGCCGAAGAGGTGTCCATCGTTTATCGGCGGACCCGGAAAGAAATGCCGGCCAACGACGTGGAAATCGTAGCGGCCGAGCACGAGGGAGTCAAGTTTCACTTCCTGGCAGCCCCGACCCGGATCATCGGTGACGAGCAGGGACAGGTGACCCACCTGGAGTACCAGAAAATGGAGCTTGGTGAACCGGATGCCAGCGGCAGGCGCCGCCCGGTGCCGATCGAGGGTTCCGAGACGCTGATGGAGACCGACATGGTGATCACTGCCATTGGCCAGGGACCGGACGTATCATTTATTTCAGAAACCAGCGACATCAGCCATCTGGGGATTACCCGCTGGAACACCATCGACGGTGATCCGGAAACCCTGCAGTCGAACATTGAGTATATCTTTGCCGCCGGAGATGCCTATACCGGGGCTTCTCTGGTGGTGGAGGCGATCGGCGGCGGCCGCAGGGCTGCCCGGGCCATACATCTGTATCTGGCCGAACAGGATGTGGTGCCGGTGCCAAACTCGCTGCGTAAAAAGCACATACCGGAGTCGCTCTTCGAGCGGGTCGAGGGTATCCGCGCCAGCAAGCGGGCCGTTATGCCGGAGCTTCCGGTGAAAGAAAGGATCCGGTGTTTCGATGAAGCCGACCTGGTGCTGGCCGAAGAAGACGCCCTGGCCGAAGCCAGTCGCTGTCTTAACTGCTGCCGGCTGTGCTACAACCCCGACGCAGAAAAACAAACCGTTGAAATTGAATCGGCTTAGCCCGCATATTTTTCGACTTTATTTTCAGCCGGGCTGACCCGCACATGAATTCAGCGGTTGATTCAGCCACGCGCATTTCCAGCCGAAACGATCCCGCCGACCCATGCCTACAGATCGTATAGGTAGTGGCACACCTCACAGCCCGCCGGAGCGGCGGGCATTTTCTTTTTCGCTTCCTGCAGGAATTTGAGGCGATCGAAAGACGATTGGCCGATCAGCCCCTCGAGGATGTTGCCCTCAAGGGCCTGCACGCGGCTCTGAAATCGCTCCCGGTAAAAACGGCACGTCTCCGTGTTCCAGAGCTCCTGAAGATTCTGCTGCAGCACGCTGCCGTAATGCACCTGGGGAAATCGGACTTGCTGCCCCAGAAAGGTGCTCGGACCGCCGACGGCCAGATTGATGCAGGGAGCCGCGCTGCCGTCGTAGCGGACAAACATCGAATCCCGGGGATCCTGATCGCATACCGGTTGCTCTTCCGGTGTAAAAGGTATGGCGGTGGTGTGAACCCCCAGTTTTTTGGCCAGCCTTCGGGCGGCAGCCAGCCGGTGGCTCAGTTTGCGAATGGCACGGTCCTCCTTGGGGGCGAACAGCCCTAACCCTTTGCCCCGTTCGGCCCGAATGACGTCACATTGCTTAAAATTGACCTGATCCACCCCCATGCGGGCCGCCAGACGCACGATCTCCTCCACCTGGTGAACGTTTATCTTCATCATCACGAAGTTGATCATCAGCTTGGGAGTTCGTCCGCTTCGCAGGCGGGCCAGGCTGGAGACATGATGACAGACGCGATCGAAGTCGGAGCCGACGCGCAGCTTCTCGTATAACTGCCGGTCGGCACCGTCCATAGAAACACATATCCAGTCGATCCCGGCCCGAATCAGCTCCCGGGATTTTGTCTCCGAAAGCAAAAACCCGTTGGAGAGCAAACCGGTTTCACACCCGGCTCCATGGGCCTCGGCAACCCACTGCACCAGCTGCGGCTGGAGCAAAGGCTCCCCTCCGCCGGTAAAATCCACAGACCGCACCCGGCGCAGGTGCGGATGCAGCGCTTTCCATATTTCCGGACTCATCAACCCGCGGTTTTCGGCATTGCGGGCATAGTCCGGCCAGGGGCACATCACGCATCGCAGGTTGCAGGCGATGGCCGACTCGACTTGCAGCAACCGCCAGGGGCGAACTTCTTCCGAATCGCCTTTTTCCGGCTGAATCGACCGGGATCGGCCCCCGGCCAGCCTGGACCGGATCCAATCAAACATCGGGAGCCCGCGTTTGCGGTTGTCAATCGATTCCTTCATCACGTCTCAAGGGTTTGCCGGCGAACCGGCATGGTTTTATCGCTTCAGTTGTCCGAGGACTTCTGTCAAACTCCCCCATAGCGACCTGGCCGCCTTCGGTTTCTCCCGGTAGACCAGCGCCGGGCAGTGGCGTAAAAAGGGTCGGCCGCCCCATTTTTCCTTGAAGCGACGCACGCCGGGGTGCAAACCCAAACCGAGGTTGACCGCCTGCTTGGCTTCGGATTGCGCCAGCTGCAGCATCTGATGAAAAAGCAGGTCCGACGCGCCGGGAACAACGACCTTTGTGGATCGAAAGTGAAACATGTAAAAGGCGCAATCGGCAGAGTCGAAATCTACGATGCTGAAAGCAACCAACCGGGCACCTTTTCGTGCTTCCAGCACCCGGGCAGTTTGGGAACGCTTCATATACTCACCGAGGCGCTTGTAAATAAATACCTGCTCGGATGACAGCCAATGGGTCTTTATAAATTCGTTTACCAGGCGCCTGTGCTCCCATTGGAATCGACCGGATACGACCTGCACTTCCCGTTCGGCCCGCCGCAGCATGTTGGCAACCTTGGGCGCCGCGGGAGCAGGGGGCAGGCTCATCCGGTAGTAGTCATCGGGCGTCTGGGTTTCGACATGCAGGGATAACGCTTTAATTTCGGGAGCTATCACTGCCGCGGTGGCGGGCGCAAACCGTTGCCAGGCAGATTGGAAGGCATCGGCGGTATCTGCAGCATGGCTTTCCAGGGGATAGCCGACAAATATCAGGTGATCGCCGCATACATAACACAGGTAGCTGCCGTGCAGGTGCGCATTGCCGCCGGAGATCGCCTCGACATAAACCCATAGATGTTCAGGCAGATATGCTTTTCGGTAAATACGGTCGCGGTCTTCGCTGCTGAGCATCTCATTTTTATCCGGAAGCATAGATTTCTTGTGCTTCCCTGCTTCGCATGCCGTTCACAGCGGTCTCGATTTTGGCGAGAGTCCGGGTGTCGGTTTCTGCCCCCAGTGTTTGTTTGGCGGCAGCGGTCACCTGCGCTTCTGCCGCCCCGAGTTGCTCCAGAAATCGAGAATAACCGGTGAAGGTCGGGTACGCACCGGTGATAAGGGTTTGAATGTCCGCACCTTCGGCTTTCAACAGCCGACAATAGTGATCGATGAGCAGCCGTATCTCCTTGAGCTGCTCCCGGCGAATCTGATCGGAGTAAATGCCATCGGGGGTGGTGGCTACCAGTTCCTTCGTCTGCTCTTCAATAGGGGCCATCACTTGTTCAGTCGATCGCTCGTCCCGGGTCATTTCGAAAGCGGCCTCGAGAGCCAATTTCTTCGTAAACATCAGATTCTGAACAAAAACATCTCGTTCTTGTCTTGACTTCATAAACATCAGAATGAAAATGATCGGGATCAGCACTTCCCAGACCGACAATGGTTTCGGTCGGATGACGGTTGCCGCCACAGATCTGGCCAGGGACTGTTCATGCGAGAGTATCGTACCAAACTTTTTCTTCAAATCGAGTGGCAAAACATTTTCCTTCCGACCCCTTTAGGGACCCGTCATAACCATTTTGGTGTGCAGGGTATAACGTTGCTGTCAGATTTATAAAGAATGGCGGTGGGACGATTAATTCCGCGGATGTCGCGGAGTGTTGCCAGGGTGGTGTCTGGCGCTGTGTTTTTGCGCTTTTGTATGCCCGGCAGGTTAAAAAATTCTATCGGTCACCTTCCGGCGGCGCTGGGCCACCTGTTCCGCCTCCAATTGTAGTTCCTCGCCAAGCACCCCGCCGGACCCGGCCGCTTCTATAACGGCCTTGTCGATCGCATTTTCCGCGGCGGTGAGCTGTTTCAGATGGCCCTCATATTCGTCTGCGGTCCGGTAAGCAAAGCGAATCAACTCAT
>JAHEIV010000329.1 GCA_024639205.1 Deltaproteobacteria bacterium
GCGACGAAAGAATGACCCCTCTGTCACCGAAAAGCTCGCCCTACCGGACCCTCAACCGTCAGGTCGGTGGTGCCATTCACCGGTACGACATGATTGCCAATGGGGATCGGATACTGGTGGGCATGTCGGGTGGCAAGGATAGCCTGACACTGATGTGGACGCTCAGCGAGCGCCGTCAGCGGGTGCCCGTTGACTACGAGCTGTATGCGGTTTACATCGATCCGGGATTTGACGGCGGCTTCGGCGATGATCTGGCAACCTACTGCCGACAAATGGACTATAGATTCCGTTGGGAGATTACCGACGACGGCCCTCGTGCCCACGGACCGGAGAATCGGGAGAATCCGTGTTTTCTGTGTTCATGGAACCGGCGAAAACGTCTCTTTAAAATTGCCGATGAACTTGGATGCAACAAGGTGGCCCTCGGCCATCACAAGGACGACATCATTGAGACGTTTTTTTTGAACATCTGCTACGCAGGGGAAACTTCCTCGATGAAGCCCGTGCAGCCCTTTTTTAAAGGGCTCCTGACGGTCATCCGACCCCTGGTTTTCGTGGAAGAGGATTTGATCAGGCGGTTTGCGCAACAGCAGAATTTTCCACGGTGCGATAATCCCTGCCCGAGCGCTTCCAGATCAAAACGCAGGGATATCAAAGATCTGCTTGACAGGCTTTACAGAAACAACAATAAGATCAGGGGAAATATCTTCAGGGCCATACGCCATGTGAATCCGGATTATCTTTTCACATAATCCGCGGGCGCCTTCGATTCGCCTGTTGAAGACGGCCGGCGAGAATAAAATCATGAAGGACATACAAAACCAGCTCGATTACCGCAACGTACCCATCGATAAGGTCGGAATCAAGAACCTGCAGTATCCAATTACCGTGCTCGACCGCAAAAACGGCTATCAGCACACAGTCGCATCCATCAACATGTACGTGGATTTGCCACATCGCAACAAAGGCACCCATATGAGCCGCTTTGTTGAGATCCTGCACCTGTTCCGCCCGGAGATTTCCCTGAAGAGAATCGCCGAAGTTCTCCAGCAGATGAAAGAACATCTAAACGCAGCTTCTTCGCATCTCGAAGTCACGTTTCCCTATTTTATCGAGAAAAAAGCCCCCGTGACCCAAGCGCCGGGATTGATGGACTATGCCTGCAGTTTCAAGGGATCCAGCGATCCATCCGGAAAAATCGACCTGGTGGTGGAGGTGGCGGTACCGATTACGTCGGTTTGCCCCTGTTCCAAGGAGATCAGCGAGTTCGGGGCCCACAATCAGCGCGGCGAGGTCAGGGTACGCACCCGGTTCAAAAAGTTCATCTGGATCGAAGACGTAATCCGACTGGTGGAGGAGGCGGCTTCCTGTGACGTCTATTCGGTGCTCAAGCGGTTAGACGAAAAGTGCGTCACCGAACGCAGCTTTACCAATCCCAAGTTCGTTGAGGACATCGTTCGCGATGTCGCCCTGCAGCTGAAATCGGATGAAAACATCACCTGGTTTTCGGTTAGCGCCGAGAACTTCGAGTCCATTCACAACCACAGCGCTTACGCCCACATCACTGACAACAATGGGGGCTAACCCCGCCGGCCGCCGGCTATAGCAGGCAACTCCTCATCGAACAACCGTTTGTACTGCTGGCCCCCGGACCGTCCCTGTGCCGGAACCGAAAACAGTCAGGACCAATCCGATTTATGCGGTGAAACCTTTTACCGGAACTGCCCGAATTCGATTCCCAGGCCGATGCACTGTTGCTCTTTTAGGCAGGCGGCGGCATCTGCATTTTCAAGATAGTGTCGAATCCGGTGGGGGCCTTTGGTAAAATCAACCGCCCAGGCTTTCTGCTCCGCGTTCCAGTTGACATTCAAATCCGTATCGCAAACCCCCATTTCCGGGTATATTTCTCGAATTTTGTCACACAGCTTTGCTTTATACAGCATGGCAGCCTCCTGATCCAGAAGGGTTGGTGTCATTTTCAGGATTGTTTTATCCACTCACCCGGCAGCGGCTGGACTGCCACACCGGGTCTCTATTATCGTAATCCGCATATGGCAGGTTTCAGGCACCGCGGGCGAAAGCCCGCGAGGTGACCTTCGATTTGCTGTCCGGAGGGCTCGATCGGGTTCGTTTCCAAAACCGCTCGTATCCGGGCCAATATCATTCGGGATCTCGACACCGGACGATGAGTCGATCTTTCACGCGTTGCACGAGCTGCAGGTACCGCCGGCGCCGACACCGCAGCCGGCTGCCAGCCGGGGGATGTTTCATCTGTCGGCGGATTCGCCTATTTTCCCGTATAGCTTGCTACCAGATCTGTGAGAATTTTATCCAGAGGCAGTCGAGCCCGTCCAGGGCGATGTGAATCACCAGCCCCAGTCCGATCACCCGGGTAGGAGCAATGGCTGTCAGCGCCAGGTACGCCAGGATCGCCGGCCAACTGTGAAGGGGATGAAAACCGATACCACAGCGGTTCGGGTCGTAGATCGGATCGGCCAGCAGGTGGTCCAGGTCCACGATCATGGTGGCCATCATGATCATCCAGACCCTCAGCCGGCGGTCGGTGAAGGCCATGCGGGCAACAGCGGCCGGCGCGACAACGTGCAGGATCATGTGAAGGGCAGGGCGCAGCACGTCAGGGCAGCGCTTTCAGCAGTTTGCGCATGACGCGGTCGGTGGACTTTCCGCGGGTGTTGATCAAAACGGCAAAGCGGTAGTAACTGCCGTCTTCGCTTTCGATATATCCGGCACGGGTGCTGATTCCGTACAGCGTGCCGGTCTTGTAACGGGAGCGGCCCTCTTTGCGCATCAGGTAGCGATAGGGTTCGAAACCCTCCAGGACCCGGTCCAGTCCGAGGGCTGTGATCCGGTTGTCTCTTGAGATTCCCGATCCTTCGGTGAGGTAGAAATGCTTTAGCTGCAGGACTCCCCTGGCGTAAGCCGTGGCAGCCTGCACGCCCTTGGGCAGCGTGCCGGGCGCACCGAAGGCGTCGATGCCCGCTGCAATCAGGATCTGGTTGGTGGTGAAATTGTTGGAGTGCTCCAGCAGCCGAATGATGATCTCCTCCAGCGTGAACCGGGAGTAGTGACGGTAAACGAGCCGATCGTTTTGCTCATCGACCTTGCCAAGCCGGATTTTGCCCGTGGGGGCGAGACCCTCTTGCTGCAGAAAGTAAGCAAAAAGGTGTCCTGCGTAGAGGGTGCACTCGTTTTCTTTGTGTGAAAATACAATGCGGCCGGCGTCCAGGCCCGATCGTTGAACCCGAGGAAAAGCGAAAGGCAACAGCGGCGTCTGGGATTCAGCGCTGGTGTAAACACCGTTTTCCTTCCGGAAATTGACGGTGTTGAAGTTGACGCAGAGCGCTCCATTGGGGGCATCATAAGGCTCCGGGGAAGAAGATACACCGGGGATGACCAGCGGCTGGGTGAAATGGGAATCGTCGAGAACAACATCTTCGATTCGCTCCAGCCGGCTGTAAAGCACCCGGGCGATATCGGCCACCTCCTCGGAAACCAGCAGCGGATCCCCGTAGCCCTTGATTTTCAGGTTGTGTTGATCGTCGGTGTAAAACTCGGTGGGAAACCGGTAGCCGAGACCAAGGTGATGGATGGCCACCAGCGAAGTGAGAATCTTCAGGGTCGAGGCCGGAATCAATGGTTGATCGGCATGCCTTGCGACAATGGATCTGCCAAGGCCGTCCACCACCAGGATCGCGTCGGTCTTGCCGATCAGGCGTGCGACTCCGTCCAGATTGCCGCCGCCGGGATCAGCGTCCACCCGGGAAGCCTGCATCCACGCGGCGACCATCAGCGACAGCCACAGGGCCGGCACCAGCCAGATGAGACATCTTGGTTTTACGGGTGCGTTGAGATCCGTCTTCATTTTCCTCAAACCGACAACCACTGATCTTCGAACTTTCTTCGGCTTTTGAGCAGGTACTGCCGGTCCGGGGTGAACACCTCAAAAGTGACCGTGTGGTTAAATCCTGTCTTTTTCAACGCCCCCAGGATGGTGGCAAAGGGGATGCTGCCGGAGCCCAGGGGCAGGTGGTCGTCCCGGCTGCCGAAATTGTCGCTCACATGCAGGTGAAGGATGCGGTCTGCAAATCGTCGAATGAACTGCAGCACCCGTTTAC
>JAHEIV010000014.1 GCA_024639205.1 Deltaproteobacteria bacterium
AGCCGATCACCACCGCTGATTGAATTTTTCTCACCATGGTTTCCTCCTGGTTTGGTCGGTTCGCGCTATAAATGAATACTCATTCATCTATCAGAACCTGAATTGACCTGTCAAGAAAAAACGATCATCTTAACAAAGTCTACGCCAAATAAATTTTCAATGTAAAATTAAATATTTTTGAATCGATATTATTCTGTTGCATCGAATGAACCGTAAAAAAAGATCCGGCGTCCGATCGAATAAAATGAATAAACATTCATTGAAGACCCTGCAGCAGGCTGCAGGGAATCTTCGACAGAAAGGGATTTCGATCTGTTTCAGTTTCGCTCGCATTCGCGGTTCAAGGCGTTCAGATGACGGAACAAGGAGAGCAGATGATGGAAAGCGGATAATAACGTTGGGAGGTGAAATTTAGTTCAGGGCGGTCTTTTTGAGTGCTTCGAGCTCGTCAGCAAGTGGTTCCTGCATTTCACTGCGGATGCGATCGAACTGATTTTCTGCGACCAGAAAAGCCTCCACCACCTCCGGATCGAAATGGGTGCCTTTGAGGTTGACGATGATGTCTCGGGCTCGATCGTGTGAATAGGCATCCTTGTAGAACCGCTTGGAGGTCAGGGCGTCATAGACATCTGCGAGTGCCACCATGCGTGCCGACAGTGGAATTTGATCGCCGTCAAGGCCTTTTGGATAACCATTGCCGTCCCATTTTTCATGGTGATAGTAGGCAATTTCCTTTCCAAGGGTCAGAAATGATTTGCCTTCGATCTGCGAATCGATGGCATTGAGGGCATCGCCGCCCAAGACGGCGTGTGTCTTGATAATCTCGAACTCATCCGGGGTCAGCGCTCCGGGTTTGAGCAAGATGGCATCCGGCACCCCCACCTTTCCGATATCGTGCAAAATGGAAGACCGGTAAATATCTTCGATGTACACCGTCGAAATGTAGCCCCGGTATTTGGGCAGGTGGGCCATCTGTTCAGCGATAATCCGGGAATACTCGCGGATTCGTTCCAGGTGGGTCCCGGTGCCCTCGTCGCGATATTCCGCCAGTTTGGCCAAACCGAGAATGGTGGCAGAGCGCGCTTCGTGAAGCTGCGATTCGAGGCGCAGCTTTTCTCTTTCAGCTTTCAACCTTTCGGTCACGTCCCGGGACACGATGCGGTAGCCAAGCGGCTGGTTCTCTCGATCGGTGCGCAGGGAGATGTTGAGTTCCAGGATCCGGGCACTGCCGTTTTTATGGATGACCTCGTATTCGGACAGGTATGCGGATTTTCCTGTTTTGAGAACCTCGGCAAAGGTTTGATCCGCCTGCCGCCATGTTTCCAGGGTGGTAAGATTGCGGTGGTTGAAACCGTTTAACTCCTCACTGCTGTAACCGAGCATCCGGCAGGCAGACTCGTTGAAAAACGTGATGCTGCCGGACAGATCGACCTCAAAGTAGCCTTCTTCGATGCTCTGCAGGATGTTACGATATTTCTCCTCGCTCACCCCCAGGGCTTCTTCGGCTTTCTTGCGGTTATTGATGGTAAACTGAACGTGGGATCCGAAAAAAATAAACAAACAGAAAACAATGACGCGAGGCCAGAGTTCATTGATGTCCGGCCCTAAAAGCTGGTTAAAAAAGCTGACGTCGTTGGTGGTGAAAATGTTGAAGATCGATTCGAGAACCCAGTAAGAGGCTGCCAGCCCGATGCCGACCAGCACCATGGAATCGGCAACGCTGACCTTGTATTTGAACAGTTTTTTCATTTTTTGTCTCTGGTCCATCCCGCAGCGGATGCGGCGCAGTGGACCATTATCCCCCGAAGATAGTTTGCTGCCGGCGATTCCCGGGCAACTGCTCGCTTCATGGTAGCGGTGAAAAAAGATCGTCGATCTGGTTGGCCGTAGCGCCGAGATCGCCCGACAATTCACATACAACAGCATTTAATTGTATCATTTGGGTATGTAATTGTCACGTCGATTCATTTTTACTGCCGCACCGGCCGGATAGTCGACGCTCACAGCGGGGGCTTCAAAACAGTCCGGCAGACCGAAAACCGTTACAGGATTGACCCGAACCGTTCAAATTGATATCATATCAGTAGGTTTCGAATGGTAGATCCTGATCCCGGATCGTCTGCCGGGTCTGATTGAACGGGAGGTACGCATTGAGACAGCAGCTTATCAAGTACTTTTTCATTGCGATTCTGGTGGGCATTGGCTATTTTTTTTCCTACTACCACATCATTATCCTGAACAGGGATTTTTACACACTTAAAAAATCCTACCTGACTTTTGAGTATACCTTTTATAATATTACCAACCGGGAACCGAAAGACGTGATGCGCGTCGATCTGCTGCGCGAAGACGGTGTCGGTGACCTTCTGGTAGAGCTGGGATTGTTGACAGAGATTCAGGCGGCCCGCCTGGAGGCGAAATACGACTACGAGGACGCAGAATAGAAACGATGCGGTGCTATGAATTATAAATCATATCCGCAAACACCACCAGCATACCGCTCATGCGGGGGGTCATGTCTTTAAACTGAACCCCCAGCGCCAGAGTGTTCTCACCCTCGAATGAGACCTTGCGGTTCCAAACGATATTACCCAGCACGTTGAGTGTCATCGATTCAGTGGGGAAACATACCTGAACTTCCGCATTGGTCAACGATTGCAGCAGCCGGGTGATATTGGTGTATTTGGCATCTACCACCACGCAGACACCGCCGACAGACATGTCCCGGGAATACCCCTTGAGAACAAGGGGTGTATCCTTTGAACCCTCCGGGAAAACTTCCAGATCCATTTTGATGGGCAGTGGATGTCGATTGGCCCTCCGAATTCCGCGATCCGGATCCTCGCGCGCACTCTTCAGGCTTGTTTTAAACAGCACGACCAGCGAACGCGCTACGTTGGGATATTTATTGCACACTTCGATGAGTCGGTTCTTGGAAAGACGGGCCAGCTCGATCCCCGATACCGTCTCAATGTAAGATTGGGATAGTTTCTGCTGTTCAAATGGATAAATGTCGCCGAATATATCGTTGACGGTCAGATAGATGGAATACTTCTGGCGCTCTTTCTGACCTTCGCGCTGCGGTTTGTAGATGGTCTCCCTGACCGCCCCGGAGGCGATGATAAACAGGGCGTCTTCGACATCACCGATCTTTTTGATGACCTTGTTCGTGGGTATACTCACCCGTGCCATCCGGTTGGTGAACGCCACCAGCTCGGCATAGGCCAGGTTTTTAAAAAACGTTTTGAGCGGGGAGGCAGGAAAATTTCCCTCACGCAGGGCAGTGAAAAACTCCCGGGCGCCCTGATGGTTCGGCTTGGCGATCCGCCATTCCATGATCTTGGCCAGAATGGCCGACAGCATGAGGTCGGATTCCCGGTACAGGGTGGCAGCCCGGTCGTAAGAGGCGGCGGCCCTCTTTTTCTGACCCTTTTTCAGGAGTAAATCACCGAAGGCGGCATGCAAGGCCGGATTATCCGGAATGACCTGCAACATCCGCTCGAATTCGGCCACATCGTCGATGGTGATCGTTCCCTCGATGATGTGTCGGGCAATACTGTGGTGCTTGTCAATCTGCTCCTTCACCAAAAACTTTCCAGCCTATTTCCCGGGCAATCCGGGTGATGCAGCCGCTGACCGGCGGATGGGGTCTGAAATGCCGGTGTCGATTTCGGCACATACCGGCTGCCCGGTGGCCACCTTTGAACCGAAATCGGCTTATTTCCCAATAATTTCTTAATATTACCTCATACCGGCGGGCAAATCAACTGTTTTCATTTTGCCGACTTCTATCGATCCACGGCGAAATCTGCAAGTGCCGGCCATCGGTCACCAGCTCGATGGCCCCGTCGAAATCGGTTCGATAGATCCGCACCTGCCGCCGCTCAAATCGCTGCAGCACCTCCGGATGCGGAAAGCCGAATCGATTTTTCCATCCGCTGCTGACCACACCGATTCGCGGGTGCACGGCCTCGATGAAATCGTGCGAGCTGGACGTCCGGCTGCCGTGATGCGGCAAAATCAGCACGGTGGCCTTCAGGCGGTTGCCGGCCAGCGCGACCAGCTCCTTTTCAGCCCGGGTGGTTATGTCCCCGGGAAAAAGAAAGGAAACCGAACCCAGCCCGACTGCAAACACCAGCGAATTGTTGTTCGTATCCCGCCAGGGCTCCTTTATCTTTTTCTTCAGATAATTCGCCGGTGGATAGAGCACCCGAAGCGTTGCCCCGGAGATGAACGGTTGGCGGGAATGGTCCGAACAGGGTATCTCGCGGATATGCCTTCGTTCGAGAACATCCAGCAGGCGGCGGTATCCAAGCGTGTTTCGCTTCTCACCGTTGGTCAGGATCTGTTGCACGCCAAACCGGTCGGCGATATAAACGAGGCCGTTGAGGTGATCGCTGTTTGGATGGGAAAGGATCAGCGTTTCCACGGTGAGTATTTTCTTGCGACGCAGCAGCGGCGCCAGCACTCGCTCGCCGACATCGAACACCGCGTTGTCTGAAAAACCGCCACCGTCTGCCAGGACGCAGGCGCCCCCGGGCAACTCCAGCAATGCCGCACTGCCCTGCCCGACATCGACGATAGTGACACGAAGATCGCTGCGGAAAAACCGTTGATGTATCCAGTAGCCGGTGTCGATCAGCGCAGCAAGAACGGCGAGTATTACAACAGCGGCGCTCCATCGCCACCGCCGCTGCAGACCGATAAAGAAAGCACCTGCTTTTTTTTCTTTGTCCACCGGCCCCGCGGCCCTTTCCGCACGCAACGGTACGTGCCCGCCGCTCGCTCCGTCAGCTGGACGAAGCATTGCCAGCACTCCTGCCAGCAGCAGGTAATAGCAACCGATCTCAACATGTGAGGGCATAAAGGTTTGAACAGCGGCGAAGGGCAGACCGGCGAAAAATTCGATCCCTTCGATTCCATACCCCAGAAGCGCGCCGGCCAGCTGCATCCCCCAGGCGGCGACAGGCGGGCAAATCCAAAGCACCAGCACCGACAAAAGTCCCAGGGGAACCACGCCGAAACCGATCAATGGCACGAACACGCAGTTGGTCACAACGGCAATTAGCGAAACCTGCTGAAAATAAGTCATCACCAGCGGCAGGGTACCCAAAGTGGCCGCCACCGTGACGACGACAAAACAAACCAGTTTCAGTCCCAGGCGACGACCGATCGACTCCGACGGCATGTCGGAGCCCGGCCGGACCCGTGACAGACCCACGATGATGAAAAACACGGCTGCAAAGGAGAGCTGAAAGGATATCGAGTATAGCGCCGGAGGATTCGCCAGCAGAATCATCAGTGCAGCGACCGCCAGGGTATTGATCGAATCCTGTTCCCTTTCCAGCAGGAAGGTCAGCAGAAACATCGCGACCATTGCCAGTGCCCGCTGGGTGGATGGAGACATCCCGGCCAGCAGGGCGTAAAAAAGGGCGGGGATAAAAGCACCGATGGCCGCTGCCTTTCTGACCCAGGCGCTCCAGAGCAGGACTTCGAAGCGCGACAGGATAGCGACGAGTGCGAAAAACGCGCTCCCGGCGACGATTCCGATGTGCAGACCGGAAATGGCCAGCAGGTGCCCGACACCGCAGCGATGAAAGGCTTCCCGCAGATCGGGCGATATCCGGTCTCGATTACCGAGAATCAGAGCCCGCAGGACATCTCGGTGCGGCCCTTCCCGGCTCCGCTCGATGAGTGCATCGACCCGGTTTCTGACTGCATCGAGGGCCCTCACCGGTCCGTAGCCGATACCCCGATCCAGCACGCGCACCCTTTCAGCAGAACTATAGGCGGTTGCCCAGATTTTTCTAAACGCCATGTAGCGGCGGTAATTAAACGCTCCCGGATTGTTGAAATTACGGATGGATCGGATTCGGCTGCTGAATTCAATGCGATCCCCGCGGTCAAGATCGAGGTGATCTCCGGAAACGCTCACCCGAAGCAGACCGGTTGCCTGCCGGGTCGTTTGCTCGTCGCTGACGCCCTGAACCTGAAGAGTAAATCGGGTGCGATTGGCCAGCTGTTTGGGTCGGCTGTGCACGAGACCGACAATGTTCCATTTCGGCCCGCCGGCGAGACGAACGATATGGTGATCCGGAAACCGTGGCGCACTCCAGGGGTGGACAGACAGGTACCCGAGACCCAGAAACAGCATCAAGGGAAATAACCGGCTCGTTTTGCGCTGCAGGATGCAGGCGACAACCCCAACGGCTGATGCGACCACGATGATGATGGCCAACGCGTGTATGGCAGCTACCGGCCGATGAACGCCGATGGTGATCCCTCCCATCAGCGAAAGCAGCAGCGGTATGAACGGCCGTGCGTACCATTTCGGGGCCGTGCCCATAAACGCCTCCGACTGGCGCTAATTCCAGGTCACTTTTGCACGGGGCCCATGTCGGAAGGTGCCGAAGGTTGAAGCTGCCGCTTGAAAGACCTTGTGCCGCTTTGTTTGTCGCACCCTGCCCGAAGCGGCCGGCCGGATGACTTCCGGATGAACCCGGCGGTTCTATTCAGCTATTCGCTCTATCGATGCACCGAGACTGGCAAATTTTTTCTCGATCTGCTGATAGCCCCGGTCCAGGTGATAAACGCGGTTGACGACCGTGGCTCCCTCGGCAACCAAACCTGCCAGGATCAGCGATGCACTCGCCCGCAGATCCGAAGCCATTACCGGTGCAGCGGAAAGCCTTGAAACGCCTTTTACGACTGCGGTGTTTCCGGACACCTGGATGTCCGCCCCCATCCGCTTGAGTTCACTGACGTGGATAAAACGGTTTTCGAATATGTTTTCAGTGATGACGCTCATCCCGTCGGCAATGGACATCAGCACCATGAACTGGGCCTGCATGTCGGTGGGAAAACCCGGATAGGGCTGGGTTTGGACATCGGTGCTGGTGATGGGCCCTGTGGCGGCAACCGTAAGGGACTTGCCCTGAATCTCGATCATTACTCCTGCCTGTATAAGCTTATCGGTCAGGGCCCCCAGATGTTCGGGTTCGCAGTTCACCAGTGTTACCCGCCCCCCTGTCAGGGCGGCCGCCACCATGAAAGTGCCGCATTCGATCCGATCGGGTATCACGGAAACCGATGCCGGCCGCAACTCGGAGACGCCGCGGATCTCGACAACCGCGGTTCCGGCTCCACGGATCTCGGCGCCCATCTGGTTGAGGGTGTCGGCCAACGCTACGATCTCGGGCTCGCGGGCGGCATTGCGCAGGGTGGTATCCCCTTCGGCCAGAGATGCCGCCATCATCAGGTTTTCGGTACCGGTCACCGTTGGGATGTCCAGATAAACGTCTGCCCCCTTCAGGCGTTCCGCTTCGATTTCCACGTATCCGTGGTGCAGCTGGACTGCGGCACCCATCTGCGCCAAGCCCTTCAAGTGAATGTTGATGGGCCGTGCACCGATGGCACAGCCTCCGGGCAGCGATACCCGGGCTCTTTTCAGACGGGCCAGCAGCGGACCCAGCACCAGCACAGACGCACGCATTTTACGCACCAGGTCATAGGGTGCTTCGAACTTGTCGAGTCCTCCCGCATTGACGCTCACGCGCTCACCCTCTACCGATACGGTGGCGCCAAGTTGATCCAGAAGCAACAAGGTGGTCTCGATATCTTTGAGCTGCGGGACATTGGTGTATGTGTTTACACCATCGGTCAACAGGGAGGAGAGCAGGATCGGCAGGGCCGCGTTTTTCGCCCCACTGATGGTCACTTCTCCCTCCAGGCGCCTGCCGCCTGTCACCCGGATTTTATCCATAATCAGTTTCCTCCGGAAGCTTTCGAAATTAATTTTTTCACAATGCGCTGCACAACCATGACTTGTCCGGTAACCATGAAATGCTTTGCCCTTGCTCGCCGACGGTTCGGGCAACATCGCGGTGATCAATGCTATAACGCCCTGCAAGCGCCATGAGCAAGCAAAAAATGATCGAATCCTCCCCGACTCAGGACCGTAAAAAAGCGCCACCCCTGCGCGGGGGAAGCGCTTTTTATAGAAACCGAAACGATTGGTGTGTGCTTAGTGGTGGTCGCCAGCCTTGCCTTTTATCGTGTCGTAGGCCGCCTTGACGATGCAGTAGGTCATGCCCATGCCCAGAACGCTGAGCGCGTACCACAGCGCACCGTGAAACACAAAGTGGACCGTATCCGAGACCCACTCGAAACTGATAAACGGCAACATCTCTCATTCCTCCTACGTTCGGCTTTTTCTCAATGTCTGCCCTTGCCCAAATCAAAGGCTAGGCTTGTGCCGGTTGCAAATCCCCTTCCGGAGCGGCCGGATCCTCATCTGCGGGCGTTTCTTCGGCATCGGCCGCTGCAGCCGGTTCTACCTCCGGTGTCGGCGGTTCGATCGGATTCAGCTCCTGCTCCTGGGGAAAAATAGGCATGTACCGAAAGGAGATCATCACCAGGATGATACCGTATGCCACCGGCAAAATGGTGGTCGCCACTTCCTGCCAGCTGGGGATGTACAGGGCCCAGTTTTCAAACGGCAGCACCGGTATTGCCAGCACCTGAAGGACCATTACCCAGCGGTTCACCATGGCACCCAGTGCGCCCAGAAAAACCGCGATCCAAAGCAATTTGTTGTTTTCCCGGGTTTTCTTGACGACCAGCAAAAAAGCCGGCACCCATCCGCACAGAACAATTTCCAAAAATAAAATCCAGTAACCGTAGAATGCGTTGTCGGTGTAGAAAAAGTTGAGCACGAATCCCTTTGAAGGTGCGGTGACAAAGGCCCAGTAGATGGTATCGATGGTTTTCACGAAAATATAGGTGAGCAGCATCCAGCCGGCAATCTTTGCCAGCAGCCGGATCACGTTGTCCTTGACCAGCTTTTTGCGGGAAATGGCCTCTGTGATCTTGGTTATCAGGATCGTAAAGCAGGGACCGCAGGCCGCTGCCGACCAGGTAAACAGAAAAAAGGTATAGGGCCAGATCAGAATATGTTCGCGAAAACCGAACGGCCTTGCGAAAAGCACACCGGACACACCTCCCAGCGAACCCTGGTGAAAGAAAGACAGAAAGGCACCGGTGGCGGCGAAAACGGCCATGATCTCATGCATGTTGTGGCTGAGGTTGTGGAAGAATGGAACCCGATCGATCTGCCGGTTTTCCAGAACCAGCGGTACATATTCGATGCACAGGACAAAAAAGTAGCATGTCAGACAGAAAGCCACCTCGGTGAGCATGGAGTGCACATTGGCATGCCAGAAAATAAACCACCCCCGCAACGGCTGGCCCACATCGATTCCAAGGATCAACAGTGCTGAGCTGTAGCAGATGAACCCGAGCAGCACGGCGAAGTTGATGATGTTCTTCAGCTCGTCCTTTCCGATAATATAGCGCAGCAGTCCGGTGAAAAATGCACCGCCACCCAGGGCGATCACGGCCAGGTCGGCCCAGATCCACAGGGCGAATCCGTATGCATTGTTCATGTTGGTCTGGTTGAGCCCTTTCAGCCAGCAGAGCAACATGGCATACACGCCCCACAGCAACACCACGCTCACAACGGTAAGGGCCCCTAAAAACTGAGGCAGAGGGCAGCGTTTCACTCCTTTGGGTATCAATGCAGCATCCATAATTTCCGTGCTCCTCAATGGGTTTGTATTGCTCTCAAACGATCCAATCTGTCGAAATTCATCGCGAACCGGAAAGTTCTTTCGTGAGCTCTTGTACCGGTTCGACTATGCCTGATGCTGCGCTGCTTTCACCTGGTAGTTGTCCCCCAGGCGCCGCACCCATTCGCGGCTCGACAGATAGTAGACTTTAGTATTGGTCCCCAACCGCTCCAGCAGGCGAAATGCCTTCGGATTTCTCGATTTTCCCTCATGGCTGAGATCCGGCTGTGCCAGACGTGTAACCTCATGGTCAGGATTGTTCAAATCACCAAAAACAATGGCCCCGGCCGGGCAGCCCTGAGTGCAGGCGGTCTGATACTCGTTTTCTGCGACCTCGCCCCTTTCCTCGTAATCGGCCTGTTGTCTGGCCAGCTGATAGCGGTGAAAGCAGAAGCTGCATTTTTCCACCACGCCGCGCATTCGAACCGAAACATCCGGGTTCAACATCTTCTCCATGCCGTCGGGCCAAACCGGATCCCACCAGTTAAACAGCCGCACGTGGTAGGGACAGGCTGCCATACAGTAACGGCAACCAAAGCAGCGCGTGTAGATCTGGCTGACGATTCCGGTGCTGGCATCGTAATCGGTGGCCGTAGCCGGGCAAACCGACACGCACGGTGAATGACCGTGGTGTCCCTCACAGTGCTGGCAGGGTCTGGGCAGGAAACACTCATCGGCGTCCGGGAAAGCTTTGCCGTTGGTCAATTTGTAAACGCGCATCCAGGCCACGCTGAGCAACTTGTCGGTTTCATCCTCCCGAAAAGGGACATTGTTTTCAGCCATGCAGGCGACCATACAGGATCCGCAACCGGTGCACTTGTCCAGATCGATGACCATTCCAAACCGTTTGGCATTTTCTTTTTTCATCTTCCCTTGTACCTCATCGCCTATTAAAATGAAGCGGACCAGAGAAAGCTCGGTTCCGATCCGGTTTCCTGCTCCGATTTACGCTTTTGCGAGCCGGGCTCGGATTCCCCAGGCGGCATCGTGTCCGGTGGCCCCGTCTTCGACCGGTCCGGCGAGTCGATTATAGTTGACGCCTTTTCCGGCCAGGAATCGATCGTTGGCCGTATGACCCAACCCGCGCGGCAGAGCAATCAACCCGGGCATGATACCTTCGGTTGTTCTGATTTTCACACGGGCTTTTCCTTTCGGGGTGGTAAGAACTGCGGTGCTGCCGCTGCCCAGACCCAGCGAATCGGCCGTGGCGGCATGGATTTCCACCAGCACCTCGTTCTTTTGCAACAGGGTATCTTCCACGGATTTGATCAGAAAGGGCGGACTGCCAACGTACCCGCTCCACAGTCGCATGGTATCGAAGGGAATCAGCACCAGCGGAAAGAAAGCCTCATCGCCTTCCGGCTTCACCAGGGAGTAATTGCCCAGGGCGCTGATTTCCCGGCTGGTGAATTCGAATTTCTCGGAAGCGGTTTCAAAGGCCTCCGACCACCCCGGGGCCTCGTATTCGCTGTCGACCCAGTACCCCTGCTCCATCAGCGATTCCCACTTGTCTCCCAGGGTCTCTTCGAGGCACTCCTCGTAGCTGTCCCACGGGAAGGCCTTTGATATGCTCCCACCCAAGGCCTTGGCAAGCTGAATCACCGCATCGCCGGTGTGCATGCTGTTGAACTTAGGTTCGACCACCGGTCTGACAAGACTGATGATCGGCAGGGGATAACCGGAAGGCGCCGGAACGTCTTCATAGCGCTCCAGGTAGGTATGATTCGGCAGCACCAGATCGGCCAGTTCAGCGGTCTCATCCAGGTAAGATGAAAAGCTCACCTTCATGGGGATCTTTGCAACGGCATCCTTGAAAGCGGTCGTGTCCGGCAGGGAATAGGCCGGATTGGCTTCTGAAATAAACAGCACCTGCACCGGCTGGTATCCGGGATCGGTCAGAAGGGCTTCCGGCAGGCGATTCGCGAGATATCGAGCATGGGTGTAAATATCGCTTCCGGCACCGTCGATTCGAGTCTGCTGGTTGCCGGTGGAGGCGGCCTGCTCCATCTCAAGCTCGGGCCAATCGATATATTCGGGCTCGGGAACTGCCCAAGATCCGCCCTTCTGTCCCAGATTGCCCACCAGCGCGTTTAAAAAGTGAACCGCCAGAACTTCCTTCAGACTGCCCGGGCTGGTCCCTTTTCCCCTGCCGCCAGTGGCTAGCGGACGGTTGGCACGCGCAAAACTGCGGGCCAGTTCCGTTATTACAGTAACTTTCACACCGGTAACTTTGGAAACGATTTCCGGGCTGAATCCATCGATCACCAGGCGCTTCCACTCCTGAAATCCGCTGCTGTGGCTGTTGACGAATTTTTCATCGTACAAAGACTCTTTGATGATCACCCCGGCAATTCCCAGGGCCAGCGCTCCTTCCGTGCCCGGGTTGATCGGAACCCATTGATCCGCCTTGGCGGCAGTGCGGGAAAGGCGCGGTTCAACCTGAATCAGCTTTCCGCCCTGATCGCGCCATTGACTGTGGGCCTTGAAAAGGTAAACCGGGGACCCCCAGCCGTCGAGCAATCCGCTGCCGAAGCTCAAAACGAAGTCGGAATGCTCAACGTCAAAGCCGGGAATCGCTCTCACGCCCTGGGTCAGGTAAAGGGCGACCTCGTAGGCGTCCTGGCTGGAGGGCATGCGGATGAAGTTTGGCGATCCGAAAACCCGCAAAAAACGGGCCAGCAGTTCGGCTACCGTACCGCGATCCGAACTGGAAATACAGGCAACCGTGTGCGCTCCGCCCTTGGCTCGCAGATCAGAAAGTTTCTCAGAGACTTCCGCCAGGGCATCTTCCCAGGAAATGGCAACAAAACGGCCGTTGACTTTCTTTAGCGGCGTCTTCACCCGGCGGGGGCCGTAAAGTAGCTGGGCGCCGGCCAGCCCCAGTGTGCAGAGGCTGCCGTCGTTGACCGGATGGTCCGGCAATCCTTCGATCTTCACCACCCGGTCATCCACCTTTCTGACATTGATCCCGCAACCGCCGGGGCAAAGCGTGCAGGCAGATTTCACGACCGTCACCGCCCCTCTTGCCGGAACCGGTGTCCACGGCCACATCTGGCTCCAGATGGACATATCGTCCGTCAGCTTCCAGGGCAGCGGGGTCAGTGCGGTACCTGCAGCGCCACCAATTGCGAATGACAAAAAGCTTCTTCGGTCAATTTTCATCGATCAGTCCCCTTGCTTATCAACAGGCAGCGATGTGTTTCGGTCATTGGTTGCCGTTTGATCGGATCGGTTCGACCACCGTCAATTGCTTAGTGGTGACAGACGAAGCATCCACCTCTTTTGGTCTGAACGCTTGCCTGGTTCACATTTTCCCGTTGGTGGCATTCAGCGCAGTCGTCCATCTTCATGCGATCCCAGCTGTTGCGGCTGATACCGGCAATGTTATGCCCCCAGATGTCCCGGCTGTAACGGGAAATCCGGTTTTGCTCATAGGGCCTGAGCGATTCGGACTCGCCGATGGAACCATGGCAGGTGACACAGTCCATGCCGGCCTTGAGGACGTGAGCCGAGTGAGGGAAAAAAACGCATGGCGGCTGCCGGGAATATACCAGCCAGGGGACCTCGCGGTACCTCTGGACATATTCGGTGACGAAGTACTCTTCGGCTTCGCTGTCGCCCTGAACTTCCTCGTGGCAGTCGATGCACTGAGCCAGCGTGGGCACGCCCGAGTAGCTGCCGTCCTCGCGGAAGAAATGGCAGCTTTCACATCCCTCATCCACCATCTCGTTGTGAACCAGATGGTTGAATTCGACCGGCTGTGGCCTGCTTGAGTAAAGAAGTTTGGGAAATACCACCCATCCCACAATCAGGCTGGCGATAAATCCAAAAACAAAAAACAGGATGATCGTTGCGCTCGATCCATCCTGTTTCTTTTCCTCGACTCCCTGCGGAATGTGACCCTCATCCATGCCCGATGCGGCCTTGGATTGCTCGTCTACTGTACTCATGGAATCTCCGTCAGTCAGCAATTGGTGGTTAATCGCTGATGCGTGGCAGCGCTGGCCGATTCCGGACCGTCTTTCGACCCTGCGGTACCTTCCGGAATTCGCCTCGTCTGCAGTGCGCAGCAGCATCTTGCGCCGGGAAAAATTTGTGGTTGTTTACCGTGAGCCGTCTTTTTTGTCAAGCCAAAATCACCGGCTCATGGCACCGTAACTGTGCAGTCCGGGCAGGTAGTTGACACCAAAATAGGTAAACAAAACAGCGGCAAAGCCTGCCAGCGACAGGTACGCGACTCGTTTTCCGTGCCAGCCTCGCATCATCTTGGCATGCAGCAGCGTTGCGTAAATGAACCAGGTGATCAAAGACCAGGTCTCTTTGGGGTCCCAGCCCCAATATCGCCCCCAGGCAGAGTTGGCCCACACGGCACCGGTGATGATGCCCACCGACAGGAACAGGAAACCAAACATGATCATCTTGTGGTTCAAATCGTCGAGAACGGCAGCCTGGGGCAGTCGCTGCAGCAAACTGCCGGACTGCGAAGGTCCGCCCTGACGCATCAGGTACATGATACTGATGCCGAAGGCCAAAGCAAAAGCGGCATATCCGATAAAACAGGCCATCACATGGGCGATCAGCCAGTTGCTCTTGAGCGCCGGCATCAGCGGCTGAATGCGGTCGCTGATGTTCGGTGACAGCGACGCGTAGGCCATGGCCAGAAAGGCCAGGGGCGCGATGAAGGCGCCGATGGTGCGGTTGCCCACCCGCCGCTCGACAACCAGGTAGATCAAGGCGATGGTCCAGGCAAAAAATACCAGCGATTCGTACAGGTTCGACAAAGGGGCGTGTCCGATACCCAGTTGGTAGGATTCCACCCAGCGCAGCAAAAGACCGGTGGTGTTGCCGATCAAACCCACCAGAATCACCCAGGTGGCCAGTTTAGCCGGGCCCTGCCTTTTAAAAATCCATGACATGACATATAAAAATGCCGCCAGACCGTATGTAAAGGTAGTAATGGACAGTATGAGGGAGCTGTTCATCGGTAGACCTCTTTAAAAGAAGATGGTAGTGGTGCAATACAAACCATGTTTGGCAATGCGCCACCAGACCGTTTCTGGTTAATTTGACCGGCCGCTGTCGATCAGCGTTTCGGCAATGGATTGTACTTTCCGCTGCATGCCCATTTTATTCTTGTTGGCTGTGCCGGCCACCATGATGCGGCTCTTGTTGCCCTCGGCAACCACCTGCACGCAGATGCGCTGGTGAGACATGAAAAAGGTGACGAAACAGCCGAGAATGATCAGGATAAAACCGGTATAAACAACCCAGACACCGGGGTCTTTGGTTACCTGCAGCCCGGTGTAATATCGCTTTTCTGCCGTCACTGCTCCGGACTGCATATCAAATACCGAGATAAACACGGCATCGCTTCGGGCCGGGTTGAACATCGGGCTCATGCGGTCAAAGCTCGGGAATCGCAGCGGCAGGGTGATCTCCACTGAACTGCCGTCGCTCTGCGTGAGGGTGCCGATCAGTGCAGCACCCAGATCCCGGCCTCTGAAGTTGAACGCTTCCTTAAATTCGCTTATGACCAGCCGGCCCAGATTTTCCGGGATATCGATTTGCTCTCCGATGCGCACCTTTTTTTTGTATTCCATCCCGCTTTCTTTGCTGAAGAAAGAGAGCTGGATTTCATCCGGTGCTGCAGCAATTCCCTGCTGCTGTGGCATTTCTCCGTAGCTGGATTGAAAGATGTTGATCCCCCGGTATCGCAGCGGGTCATTGACCACTATGTCTTTCTTCAACACCGGCCTGCCTTGCTCGGTGATTGTCAGGCTGCTGCGA